>CAUJKI010000366.1 GCA_963205015.1 Pseudomonadota bacterium | reverse complement strand
CATCGTAGAGGGAGAGCGAGGAGATTGGCTTGCCGCCGAGCTTTCCGTCCTTGGCGAGGCGTTCAGCGAGCTTGCGCCCGACCATGCCTGCGCCGCCGATGATGAGAACTTTCATGGTTGATTTCCTCCCGCGTGCATCCGATCGCCCATCGAGGGCGTGAGCCACGCCAATCCGACCTTCTAAGTTGGCGGAGAGCCGTCCCGCCGCGCAAGACCTATCTCGGTCGCTTTCCCGCGGCCGCGCGCCCGTCAGCCATGCGCCGTCAGCGTCGCCCAGAGGCTGTCGGCGCCGCCCGCAGCGATGGCGCGACCGATCTCGGCCTGCCACTGCACTTCCGAGCCGAACTCGTTGCGCCAGCTCCAGAGCCGCCGTGTCGCATAGTGAAGCGTGTGCTCCTGGGTGAAGCCCATGGCACCGAATACCTCGTGTGCGATCGCGCAGACGCGGCCCGCCGCCTCGCCTGTGCGCGCCTTCGCGATGGCAATCGCAAGGCGGTCGGATCGCTCGGCAACGGCTTCGACGGCCATGAGGGCGGCGGCGCTGCCGGCAGCCGCCTCGGCCGCCAGCTCCGCCATGAGATGCTGGATGGCCTGGAAGCGGGCAATGGGCCGGCCGAACTGGATGCGGTCGTTGGCCCAGGTAAGGCCGTGCTCCAGCACCCGTGACATGGCGCCCGACATCTGCACGGCGCGGACGAGCGCGCCCTCGGCCTCAACAATCTTTGCCGCGTCGGCGAGTTTTGCTGAAGCAACGATGCGTGCCCGGCCGAGGTCGATCGTTTCGCGCGGTTCACCGGCCATGTTGAAGCCGGACGATGCCGCCTCGCGTGCATCGATCAGCGCGAGCGTATCTGGAGCAGTCGTCGTGACGACACTCGTCACTGAGCTGGCCCACGGCACGCCAGTCGCCTTACCATCGCGAATGGCCGATGGCGGTGCCATGGAGAGCGCCCCATCGGGAATTTCGATACCCGCTTTAGCCAAAAGCCGGCGGGCCAGAATGGTCTCAGCGAGCGGTACGGGAAGCGTGTGGTAGGCGGCACGCTCGACGAGCGCCATGGCATTGCCAAGCCCGAGGTCGCCCTCGTTTTCCTCGCCGAGGGCAGTCATGCCCGCTTCTTCGAGCGCCGACCAGAGGTCCACCGGAAAGCCCGGCTTACCGTCGGCGGCCTGTGCGGCGTTCTCCGCCTTTTCCTCGACGATGCGATCGAGCGATCGCAGCATGAGGTGGCGCACGCCGGCATCTTCCGTTTCATTGCTCATCTGAGGCCGAGCCCCCGTGCAATCATACCGCGCAGGATCTCGCGCGTGCCGCCGCGGATCGAGTAGCAGGGCGCCTGCATCTGGGCGAGCTGCTGAAGGCCGTCATAGGCCTGTCCATTGCCACCCCCGCGCGGCTCGAGCGGCAGAAGGCGCCGCGTGATCTCGGGAATCGACTGCTCGAAGGTCGTGCCCAGGTCCTTGACCAGCGCGGCCTCGGTCACGGGCGATTTGCCCTCGTTGAGCATCCCGGCAATGGAGGTCGACATGCGCCGCAGCGTCGCGAGATGCGCGACGAGGCGGCCGAGCTCGGCGGCTTCGCTCGCGTTCGGGCTCTCGCCGATCTCACGGAAGGCCTCGACGAGCAGGGGATAGGTGGACATGAAGCGGTCCGGCCCCGAGCGCTCGAAGGCCAGCTCCGACGTCACCATGGCCCAACCATTGCCGATGCCGCCGACGCTCATGTCCTCCGGCACGAACACATCGTCGAAGGCCACCTCGTTGAATTCGTGGGCGCCGTAGACGTTGATGATCGGGCGCACCTCGATGCCCGGCGATTTCATGTCGACGATGAGCTGCGTGAGGCCGACGTGGCGGTCCTCGGGGCGCCCGCCCGTACGCACAAGGGCGATGACGTAGTGCGCCATGTGGGCGTAGCTCGTCCACACCTTGCGCCCTGTGACGCGGAAGCCGCCCTCGACGGGCACGGCGCGCGTCTTGACGCTGGCGAGATCCGAGCCCGTATCCGGCTCGCTCATGCCGATGGCGAAGAAGCAGCGCCCTGACGCGATCTCGGGCAGGATCATCTTCTTCACGCGCTCGGCGCCGTGCTTGAGGATCTGCGGGCCACTCTGGCGATCGGCAATCCAGTGCGCCATCACGGGCGCACCCGCGGCCAGCAGCTCTTCGACGACGACGTAGCGTTCGAGCGCCGAGCGCTCGTGGCCGCCGTACTGTTTGGGCCAGGTCATGCCGAGATAGCCGCGGGCACCGAGACGAGCGCTGAAGCTGGGATCCGCGGCCACCATGGCGCCGACGGTTGGTGCGAAGGTGCCCTTGGCCTTTTCCTCATCGAGAAAGCCGCGCACCTCGGCTCGCAATCTGGTGGCGGCCGGCGGCATCTGCACCGGCTCGAAGCGGAACTCCGGCATGGTGGGCGGCTCCTCTCTTGTCTTGTTCGTTGCTGATGGTGAGTAAGCGCTCGCCGACCCTGGCGACAAGTGCCAATTGACGTTGCAGCAACGCGCCTTGTCGCATGGCTCCCACTTCTCCCTCTCCCCATTCCTTCAATGGGGAGAGGGTCGGGGTGAGGGGCGGCGGCAGGCTCCGCCGTGGGTTGCGTGGCCGCCCCTCATCCTAACCTTCTCCCCGTGAAGGACGGGGGGAAGGGACAAGGTCGAGCTTCCTTCAGCCGATCACCACACCGCTGACCTTCCGCTCGCGAATACGCCAGACGGTCTGGAGTGCGCCGCGATCCACGCGCTCGACGAGATCGATCGTCAGAAAGCGGTTGTGGACCATGGCTAGGCCTTCGATCAGCCCGTTCCAGGCATCCATTACGCCGGGTGAGGGATTCGCGATGCCGCGCATGAGGCGCCAGCCGGTTCGCGACAGCAGCACGCCATCCCCGTCGCGCGTTATCGTCGCGCTGTCGCCCTCGCCCTCCGCGATCCAGGCGAGAAGCCGCGCCAGCGCCTCCGCGTCATCGCTCTGGACGCCGGCCGTGGCCGCGATCTCCTTATACGACTGCGCCCCGATCAGGCGGCCCGTGAGATGGCCGAGATGCGCGCCCTCGGTCTCGCCGAACAGCTCCATGAGCCGCGGCAGGCCGGAGCGGACGTACTCCATGGCATAGTTGCGATAGGCGCGTGCGAGGCGCTCGGGTGTCCAGTCGCTTGCCGGCAGCCGCGGCGCGGCGTCGGGATCGAAGGGTGGCGGCATCTCGCCGGGACGGAAGACGAGACGTTCATCGGGGGCGAGGTCGTGGTCGTGCTCCAGGAAGTAGCCGGCGAGCCCATGCTGGCCGTCAACCGTCTGTGCGGTGCACACGAACCCGAGACGCGGGTTCTTCAGTGACACGCCGTTCTGCGCATACCAGCCTGTGAGGAAGCCGCGCGAGACTTCGCTCGGCACGCCGCAGATGGCAGGTCCCATATAGATCCAGCGCGGCGGCACGAAGCGAACCCAGGCCTTGCGATCGCTCTCCTTCATGAACTCGACGCTGACGCCGCCGATGCTGTTGGAGAGATAGTGATAGGCCGCGCAGGCTACCGCATGTGGCATTCCGGTGAGCCCGAGCTTCTCGAAGCTCGAGAGGAACTTCTCGTGATGCTGGTGGCGGAAGAGGGCGTGCATCCAGCGGGCGGCATCGGTGCTGCCGCGGCGGCTGACGAGGGTCAGGATCAGGCCCGTCAGGTAGGCATGATAGAGATTGGCGACAGCACGCGGGGCGCTCTCGGTCGGCGGTACGCCCTCTACCAGACCGGATGCTGCTTGCTGTGCCATCGCGCGGTCCCCGCACTCAGCGCCCGTTCGCCTTGCGCCAGAGCGCGAATTCGGCCTTCGCCTCCGGCCCGCCAGGGTAGAGGCCGAAGATGCCGCGCCCCTCGCGCACCTTCTCCATGACGAAGTCCTCGTAGGCGGTCATCTCGTGGCCTTCCTCGGCGATCTCGTTGGCGAGATGCGCCGGAATGACCACAACACCTTCGCCATCGCCGACGATAATGTCGCCAGGGAAGACAGGCGCATCGCCGCAGCCGATCGGCACATTGATGTCGATAGCGCGCTGGCGTGTGAGGTTGGTCGGTGGTGCCGGGCGGTTCTGATAGACGGGGAAGGCCATCTCCGCGATCTCCGGGCAGTCGCGGAAGCCGCCGTCGCTGACGATGCCGGCCGCGCCGCGCATCATGAGCCGCGTGATCAGGATGCCGCCGGCGGAAGCCGCCCGGGCATCCTTGCGGCTGTCGATCACGAGCACGTAGCCGGGCGGGCAGTCCTCGATGGTGCGGCGCTGGGGGTGCGTGCGATCCTCGAAGACCCCGATGTGGTCGAGATCCTCGCGCGCCGGGATGTAGCGCAGCGTATAGGCCTCGCCGACCATCTGCGGGGCCTTGGTGCCGACGGGGCGCACGTCCTGGATGAACTGGTTGCGGAAGTTGCGCTTGAAGAGCGCTGTCGTGATCGTGGCGACGCTGATCTTCCTCAGCTTCTCGCGGTTTTCGGGGGTGAGCGCTGTGCTCATTTTGCGGCGTTCCTCAGCTCGTTAGGTGCGCACGAGCGAACCATACCGCAGCGCGGCTGACAATCGTGCGTTCCGTTAATTCGAATGGCGAACATTCCATCTCCCCGCGAGCGGGGAGAACGGGCATCAAGCATATCGCGCGACGCGCGCCCGAAGAGTCTCGAGGATCGGACCGAACTCCGATTCCTCGCGCGCTTCGGGATAAAGCGCCCCCACCGGCACGCTGAAGCGTCGCGCGCGTGCGACGAGCTTGAGGCGCCCGCGCGAGAGATGCCCACGCACGAGGCGATAGGGCAGATAGCCCGAGCCTTCGCTGCTCAGAAGGTAGTCGACGGCCAGCGGACCGATATCGAGGGTCAAGCGCGCGCCGGACCGTTTCGGGAACGCGATGGCGTGGTCCTCACGGAAATCCGGGCCCCAATCCACAAGAATATAGTCGTCCGTCCGGCGTCGTGCGTCGACCCTTCCGGCCGAAACGAGCACCAGCTCCTCTTCGAAGAGATGCTCGATCAACAGCCCCGGCGACTGCAGCGGCTGGTACATGACCGCGACATCGAGCGTGCCGTCGAGCAGGCGCTGCGTCAGCATGGGACCGGTATCCGTGACCGCCGTGAGCGCAAGCTCGGGATAGTCGGCCTTGAGATGCGCGATCCAGGAGATCAGCAATCCCTGCCACAGCGCCGCTTCTGCGCCGACCGCGAGATGCTGGTCGTGCTGGCCTGAAAAACCCACATCTAGCTGGGCTTGCTGCCATACGCGCACCATGGCGAGGGCGTGCTTCTGGAACTGTTCGCCCGCCGGCGTGATCTGCGCGCCGACCTTGGAGCGTTCGAAGAGCTGACGACCGAGCAGCGATTCGAGGTTGCGCACGCGTGCCGAGACGGTCGATTGCGTAACGTTCATGCGCCGCGCAGCTTCGATGAAACTGCCGGTCTCAGCGATCATCAGGAACGTGCGTGCGAGCGCGATGTCCATGGTGCTCACTCTCGCTCAAATGACGTCGATCGACGTGATGTATCGAAATGATCGATAGATGACAGCGAAATTTTGCGTTTGCGATGTTCATTCATTGCACACATTAGATGATGCATCGGCACCACACTACAAGTTGAATAGCAGGAAAGGAGCCATTCAAATGGCAATGAGAGCAAGGAAGAAGGCCGCGGCCAAGAAAGTCGCGACGAAGAGTGCAAAGAAGAAGAGCGCTGCGAAGAAGGTAGCGAAGAAGTCGGCGAAGAAGGCTGCCAAGAAGCCGGCCAAGAAGGCGGGCAAGAAGGTCGCCGTGAAGCGTGCGAAAAAGGCCGCAAAGCGGTAAGACTCTCTCCGTTGTCCTGCGCAACGGAGTGACACTATATGCCATCGAGGCTCGTCTCGATGTCTGGCGCGGCAGCGCTGCTCATGAACAGCATCGCTGCCGAAGCCGCCAGCATCACCAATCGCGACACCAAAGCAGTCAAGGTCACGATCTCCGAGGGTGAGACCACGGCCGAGCACACGATCCAGCCGATGGGCGTGCTCGACAAGGTCTGCATGAACGGGTGCATCGTCCGCCTCGACGACGGCGAAGAGGACGAGTACGAGGTGGAGGCCGAGGACGTCGTGGCTGTAGAGGACGGGTTCCTCTACTACGACGGCCCCGATGATCCCGGCAGGCCGGGTGGCAGTGGCGGGATCATGCCGGTGCCGCCAGCGGCACCCGGCCCGGGCAGCCCGGCGCCCACTCCCAAGAAGTAGGCCCGAAGCCCCTTCAGGAATTCAAGAATCGGCACGCACACGGCAATCGCGAGATTGCCGTGTGCGTCCGTTCTTTTTGCGTGTTCAGGAAATGGCGGTGCCGGCGCTCAGCCAGCGAGTGCCTTCTCGATTGCGCTCAGGGCTTCGGCGGCCTTCGAGCCGTCCGGGCCACCTGCCTGCGCCATGTCCGGCCGCCCGCCGCCGCCCTTGCCGCCGAGTGCCGCCGCACCGACCTTCACCAGATCAACGGCGCTGTGCGACTTGATCAAGTCCTCGGTCACGCCGACCGCGATGCCGGCCTTGCCGTCCTCGGTCACGCCGACGATCGCGACGATCCCCGAGCCGACCTGCTTCTTGCCGTCATCGACGAGCCCGCGCAGATCTTTCGGGTTGAGGCCCTGGACCGTGCGTGCGAGCATTTTCACTTGGCCGACCGTGCGAATGGCCTGCGGCGCGTCGACGCCGGCGGCACCGTTGCTGCCGCCACCACCGAGCGCGATCTGGCGCTTCGCGTCGGTGAGCTGACGCTCGAACTGGCGGCGCTCCTCGACAATCTGTTTGACGCGGTCGACCACATCCTCGGGCTTCGTCCGCAGAAGACCGGCGAGTTCCCGCACGCGCGCCTCCTGGGTGACGAGGTAGGCCCGCGCGCCATCGCCGGTCAGCGCCTCGATGCGGCGAACGCCGGCCGCGCTCGCGCTTTCGGCAACGACGTGGACGAGGCCGATGTCGCCCGTGCGCTTCACGTGCGTGCCGCCGCAGAGCTCGACCGACCAAGCCTTGTTCGAGCCCTCCTGCGGCAGGCCCATGGAGACTACACGCACTTCATCGCCGTACTTCTCGCCGAAAAGCGCCATGGCACCGGACTGCATGGCGTCCTCGAGCCCCATGAGACGCGTCTCGACGGGCGTGTTCTGCGCAATGACGCTGTTCGCGATCTCCTCGACCGCGGCCACTTCCTCGGCCGACATTGGCTTCGTATGCGAGAAGTCGAAGCGCAGTCGGTCGGGCGCGACGAGCGAGCCCTTCTGGGCAACGTGCGTGCCGAGCACCTGGCGCAGCGCCTCGTGCAGGAGGTGCGTAGCTGAGTGATTGGAGCGCGTCGCCGAGCGGCGCCCATGATCGACGGACAGCTCGACCGCGTCGCCGGTCGCAAAGCTGCCGCTCTCGACGACGCCCCGATGCACGAACAGATCGCCGAGCTTCTTCTCAGTGTCGGTGACCCGGAAGACAGCGCCCTTCGGCCCCTTGATCAGGCCCTGATCGCCGACTTGGCCGCCGGACTCGCC
>CAUJKI010000365.1 GCA_963205015.1 Pseudomonadota bacterium | reverse complement strand
TGTCGCGGCGGCAGTTCTGGAAGCTGATCGACGATATCCGGCGCGATCACGATCACACCCGCATGAGCGTCATCGTCGCGACGGCGTACATGGAGGAAGCCGCCTGCTTCGACTGGCTGGTCGCCATGGACGCTGGTCGGGTGCTCGCAACCGGAACGCCGGACGACCTGCTGAAGCAGACAGAGGCGCCCAGTCTCGATGCGGCTTTCATTGCGTTGCTGCCCGAGGAGAAGCGCCGTGATCATCACACCGTCGTCATTCCGCCGCGGGACGCGGCGGTCGACGGCGAGTTCGCCATCGAAGCTGAACATCTGACGATGCGCTTCGGCGACTTTGTTGCTGTCGACAATGTCAGCTTCCGTATTCCACGCGGCGAGATTTTCGGCTTTCTGGGATCAAACGGTTGCGGCAAGACCACGACCATGAAGATGCTGACCGGCCTTTTGCCGGTCACGGAAGGCATCGCCAAGCTCTTCGGACGTGAGGTCGATCCCAGGGACATCGATGTCCGGCGCCGGGTCGGCTACATGTCCCAGGCATTCTCGCTCTACTCCGAGCTGACCGTTCGCCAGAACCTCGATCTGCACGCACGGCTGTTCGATATGAGCCCAAGCGAGATTCCGGGCCGCATCGCGGAGATGTCCCGTCGCTTCGGCTTGCTCGACGTCATGGACGCGATGCCCGACGATCTTCCGTTGGGCATCCGCCAGCGCCTGTCGCTTGCCGTAGCGATGATCCATTCGCCGGATATCCTCATTCTCGACGAACCAACCTCCGGAGTCGATCCGGTCGCGCGCGACGCCTTTTGGCAGATCCTTTCGGATCTCTCGCGCAAGGACAACGTCACCATCTTCGTTTCGACGCACTTCATGAACGAAGCAGAGCTGTGCGACCGCATTTCGCTCATGCACGCGGGTAAGGTGCTCGCCAGCGATACCCCCGCCGGAATCATTGCGAAGCGATCTGCCGCCTCCCTCGACGAGGCATTCATCGCCTATCTGGAGGACGCCATCGAGCAGGAGCCGGCGGAAACTCCTCAGCTTGAGCAGAAGGTGATTGGCGTGGAGGCCGGCGGCCCACACAGGGTCCGGTCCAGTTTCTCCTTTCTCGATTTGCGGCGGATGCTCGCTTACACGCAGCGGGAATCTCTGGAACTGCGGCGTGATCCGATTCGCGGCACGCTTGCCGTTCTCGGTACTGTCATTCTCATGTTCGTCATCGGCTACGGCATCAACATGGATGTCGAAAATCTCTCTTTCGCTGTTCTCGATCGCGATGACACCACCATCAGCCGCGATTACACGCTCCAGATCGCCGGATCCCGCTATTTCACGGAAAGGCCACCGCTTACACACTACGCAGATCTCGATCGCCGGATGACGAATGGCGATATCAGCCTGGCGATCGAGATTCCGCCGGGCTTCGGTCGGGATGTGGCACGGGGAAAAGTCGTGCAGATCGGGGCCTGGATCGACGGCGCCATGCCCATGCGCGCAGAAACTGTCCGCGGCTATGTGCAAGGGATGCACGCAAGCTGGCTGGCGCAGAAGGCACGCGAGAAGTACGGCGCCGCCGCTGTTGCCGGAACCTTCAATCTCGAGATTCGCTACCGCTACAATCCCAGTGTCCTGAGCCTTGTGGCCATGGTGCCGGGCATCATGCCCATGCTCCTGCTGATGATTCCGGCGATGCTGGCGGCGCTCAGCGTGGTGCGCGAGAAGGAGCTTGGCTCGATCATCAATTTCTACGTCACGCCAGTGACGCGCATGGAGTTCCTGGTCGGCAAGCAGCTTCCGTACATAGGGCTCGCCTTCCTGAACTTCCTGATGCTGGCCGCTTTTGCCATCTTCGTATTCCACGTGCCGTTCACCGGCAGCTTCCTGACACTCGCGGCAGCTGCACTGCTCTATGTCATCATCACCACAGGTATGGGGCTCGTGATCTCCTCCTTCATGAAGAGCCAGATCGCAGCCATCTTTGGGACCGTGCTGATCACGCTCATTCCAGCCTCGCAGTACTCAGGTGTGATCGATCCTGTGTCCTCGCTGCAGGGCATGGGAAAGCTGATCGGCCAGATCTATCCGACCACCTATTTCGTCACAATCTCGCGTGGAACATTCTCGAAGGCTCTGAGCTTCGGCGATCTTGCGTCCTCCTTCATTCCCCTGCTCATCGCCATTCCTGTCATCTATGCCCTGGGGGTGGCCCTTCTCAAGAAGCAGGCCCGGTGAGTCATGCGCATCGCCCATGTCCTCAACCTCGGTATCAAGGAGATACGCGGCCTCGCGCGTGACCCCGTTCTGCTGTTCCTGATGGTCTATTCCTTCACGCTGTCGATCTACACGGCGGCTACGGCCATGCCGGAGACGCTGAACCGCGCGGCAATCGCCATCGTCGATGAGGACCGCTCGCCCGTCTCCTCGCGCATCATCACATCGCTTTACCCTCCATTCTTCGTGCCCCCGCAGGTCATCACGCAATCCGAGATGGACGCCCGGATGGATGCCGGCCTCGATACGTTCGCGCTCGACATTCCGCCCAATTTCCAAAGGGATCTTCTTGCGGGGAAGTCACCGACCATCCAGCTCAATGTCGATGCCACGCGCGCCGCGCAGGCGTTCACCGGAGGTGGCTATGTTCAGGCGATCGTATCGGCCGAGGTCGACGAGTTCCTCGAACGCCATCGCGGACAGGCCGCTGTCCCCGTTGATCTGGCGCTCAGGGCACGCTTCAACCCCGAGCTCAACAAGGGCTGGTTCGGAGCTATCTCCGAGGTCATCTCGTCGATAGCCATGCTCTCCATCGTGCTGACCGGCGCTGCCCTTATCCGCGAGCGCGAGCACGGTACGATCGAGCATCTGCTCGTGATGCCCGTCACGCCGCTCGAGATCATGGTGAGCAAGGTCTGGTCAATGGGTCTCGTCGTCCTGATCGCATCGTCGATGTGCCTGACGGTGATCGTTCAGGGATTGCTCAACGTGCCTGTCGCCGGCTCGCTCATCCTCTTCATGGTCGGCACAGCGCTAATGCTGTTCGCGACGACGTCGCTCGGGATCTTTCTTGCGACCATAGCCGGATCGATGCCGCAGTTCGGCCTGCTGATCATGCTGGTACTGCTGCCGCTCGAGATGCTCTCCGGCGCCATGACGCCGCGCGAGAGCATGCCGGACGTCATCCAGTACCTGATGCTCGCGGCTCCTACCACGCACTTCGTCATGCTCGCGCAGGCAGTGCTCTTCCGGGGCGCAGGGCTAAGTGTGGTGTGGCCACAGCTTCTGGCACTCATCCTCATCGGCGCGGGGTTGTTTACCCTCGCTCTCGGTCGCTTCAGACAGTTCCTGCGGTGATTGTGCGCACGGAATGCGCGATGGCAGCTTCGGGTCAAAATCGACAACCGTAACCGCCTCATGGAAGATACGACCTGAACCCGAACTTAGCATCGGTCCGACGAGGTTACGTGTCTTCAATACCTTGTATCGGCAGGCGATAAGCGACACGACGGACGGTGGCATCCAGGACGGCCAACGTCGCATCCGCTCATATTATCTTTGAAAAACAATATATTATTGAGAGATGGTGCCCAGAAGAGGACTCGAACCTCCACGCCTCGCGGCGCTAGTACCTGAAACTAGTGCGTCTACCAATTCCGCCATCTGGGCAGGCGGGCTTCAGTTAAGGGGGTGGCGGCCGCTTGTCAATCTCGCGGCGCAGCCATCCGCGGTCCCGCGCCGGCAATACGACATTCCGCGGGCGCCACACAGCATGGCCGCATCGGCAGCGCGCTGTGCTCACGCGTTTACGTCGTCACGGCACCATGCAGTAAAGAGGACGACGGCGGCCAGCGCAGTCCTTCAAGCCGCCCGCCATTCGCGAAGTACCGCGCGCCTACACGTGCCCCTCCACGACAACCTCGAGAAGCTTGGCGCCCGGCGTCGAAGTCGCCTTGCGGAGCGCCGGCTCGAGCGCGGCGGGATCCGTGATGCGGTGCGCCTCGAGGCCCATGGACTTTGCCAGCGCCGTGAAGTCCACCGCCGGCTCCACGAAGTCCATGCCGACGAACTGGTCATTGCCATGGAAGAGCTTGAGGCGCTGCTTGATGATGCGATAGCCGCCGTTGTTGCAGATGACGTAGGTGATCGGCAGCTTGTGGTGCGCGGCCGTCCAGAGCGCCTGGATCGAGTACATCGCCGAGCCGTCGCCGACGATGCACACCACGGGACGATCCTTCTGCGCCATGGAAATGCCGACCGAAGCCGGCACGCTCCAGCCGATGCCGCCGGAGGCAAGACCGTGATAGCCATAGCGGTCGCGGTAGGCGAGCAGGTTGTTCAGCAGGCGGCCGCTCGTGAGCGACTCGTTGACGACGACCGCGTCCTTCGGGATCGACTCGACGATCCGGAGCGTCATGAAGTCCGGGTTTATCGGCTTGCCGGCAACGTGCGCCTTTCCGTCGATCGTGGCGACGAGCTTCTTGCGCTTGGCCGTCCAGTTATTCTCCTTGAGCGCCGCGAGCGACTTCTCCGCGCGATCCTTGAGCGCCTTGCCACCCTTCTTGACGAGAGCCGGCGTCAGCGCGCGCAGCGTCTCGCGCACATCGGCGCGGATGGCCATCTCGGCCGAATAATTCTTGGCCAGATCCCAATCATTGAGGCCGATCTGGATCATCGCAAGCTCGGGCGGCATCGGATCGATCTCGCTCCACACGGACATGCGGATCGGATCGGCGCCAAGCGCGATCATGAGATCGTATGGAGCGAGCGCTGCGCGCACATCGGGCTGCTCGCGGTTGAGACCGCCGATGTAGCAAGGGTGCTCGGAAAGGAAGTGCGCGCCGTAGGCGACGCTCTGCTGGAGCACGGGGCAACCGAAGGCCTCGGCGAAGGCAGCGGCCTCCTTGAGCGCATCGCTCTTCACGATCTCGTCGCCGACGATGATGATAGGGCGCTCAGCCTTGAGGATGCGCACCGCGAGAGCGTCGAGCAGCTCGTCGGAGGGACGCACGCGGCTGTCGATGCGCGTCGACGAGCCGAGGTCGATGCCACCTTCCATATTGAGAATGTCGCCGGGGAGCGAGATGAACACCGGTCCCGTCGGCAGCGTCATCGCGACCTTGGCGGCGCGGCGCATGATGCGCGGCAGATCCTCAAGGCGCGTCACCTCGATCGCCCATTTGACCAGCGGCTCCGCCATGGGCACGAGGTTGTCGTAGAGCAGAGGCTCGGTAAGGCCGTGGCCCTGCTCCTGCTGGCCGGCGGTGAGAATGATCGGCGTGCCGGTGAACTTCGCGTTGTAGAGCGAGCCGAGCGCATTGCCGAGGCCGGGCGCGACGTGGACGT
>CAUJKI010000364.1 GCA_963205015.1 Pseudomonadota bacterium | reverse complement strand
GAGCACGACGGCGTCGAAGTCCTTGAGCAGCAGGTTGGCTTCGACGTTGTCGCCGACGTTGGCTCGGCAGACGAACTTGATGCCTTCCTGTTCCATGAGCTTGATGCGGCGCTCGACGACGGCGTGCTTGTCGAGCTTCATGTTGGGGATGCCGTAGGTCAGCAGGCCGCCGGGGCGGTCGGCGCGCTCGAGCACGGTGACGGTGTGGCCGGCCTTGTTGAGCTGGGCGGCGGCGGCGAGGCCGGCGGGGCCGGAGCCCACGACGGCGACGGTCTTGCCGGTGCGCTTCTCGGGCGGCTGGGGCAGCACCCAGCCTTCTTCCCAGCCCTTCTCGATGATGGAGTTCTCGAGGTTCTTGATGGTCACGGGCGGGGCATTGATGCCGAGCACGCAGGAGCCTTCGCAGGGCGCGGGGCAGACGCGGCCGGTGAACTCGGGGAAATTGTTCGTGCGGTGCAGGCGGTCGAGCGCTTCGCGCCAGAGGCCGCGATAGACGAGGTCGTTCCACTCAGGAATCAGGTTGTTGACGGGGCAGCCGGAGGCGCCGCCGTTCATGAGCTTGCCGGTGTGGCAGAACGGCACGCCGCAGTCCATGCAGCGCGCGGCCTGAGTGCGAAGGCCCTTCTCGTCCATGTGGTGATGGAATTCCTTCCAGTCGCGCACACGCTCGATGGGGGAACGGTCGAGCGGCAGCTCGCGCAGGTACTCGATGAATCCGGTTGGCTTGCCCATAGGAAAATAAATCCGATCTATTTTAGTTGCCACCGACGCGCGACAGGTCGCGCGAGTTCTCCTCGAACGCGGCCATAACGGCCTCGTCGCCGGAGAGGCCCTGGTCGTGCGCACGCTTGAGGCAGGCGAGCACGCGCTTGTAGTCCTTCGGGATCACCTTGATGAAGCGGGCGCGGGCGGTGTCCCAAGCGGTGAGGATGCGCTTCGCATTCGCGCTGCCGGTGGCTTCGGCGTGCTTTTCGATCAAGGCCTTCAGCTCGGCGGCCTCCTCGGCATCCTCGACGCGCTCGATCTCGACCATCTGTGCGTTGATCTTCGGCAGCTGGGTGCCGGTCTCGTCGAAGAGATAGGCGATGCCGCCGGACATGCCGGCGCCGAAGTTGCGGCCCGTGGGGCCGAGCACGACGACGCGGCCGCCGGTCATGTATTCGCAGCCGTGGTCGCCGATGGCCTCGACGACGGCATCGACGCCGGAGTTGCGCACGGCGAAGCGCTCGCCGACCATGCCGCCGACGAACACTTCACCGCTGGTCGCGCCGTAGAGCGCGACGTTGCCGATGATCATGTTCTCTTCGGGCTTGAACAGCGAGCCTTCGGGCGGGCGCACGGCGATGCGGCCGCCGGAGAGGCCCTTGCCAAAATAGTCGTTGGCATCGCCTTCGAGGCGGAAGCTCATGCCGCGCGGCATGAACGCGCCGAAGCTCTGGCCGGCGCTGCCCTGGAACGTGATCCTGATCGTGTCCTCGGGCAGGCCCTGCGCGCCCCACTTCTTCGTAACCTCGCTGCCGGTGATGGTGCCGACGACGCGGTTGACGTTGCGAATCTGCAGCGTGGCCTCGACCTTGGTGCCGCGTTCGATGGCGGGCTGCGCGAGCGGCAGCAGCGTGGTCATGTCGAGCGACTGGGCGATGCCGTGGTCCTGCTCGATGGTCTGGTAGCGGCCGACTTCCTCGCCGAGGTCCGGGGTGTAGAGGATGTTGCTGAAGTCGAAGCCCTGGGCCTTCCAGTGGTCGACGGCGGCCTTGGCCTCGAGGCGATCGACGCGGCCGATCATCTCCTCGAGGGTACGGAAGCCGAGCTGGGCCATGATCTCGCGCAGGTGCTGCGCGATGAAGCGCATGTAGTGGACCACGTGTTCGGGCTTGCCGGCGAACTTCTCGCGCAGGCGCGGATCCTGCGTCGCGACGCCCGCGGGGCAGGTGTTCAAGTGGCAGACACGCATCATGATGCAGCCGACGGCGACCAGCGGCGCCGTGGCGAAGCCGAACTCCTCGGCGCCGAGCAGCGCCGCGATCGCGACGTCGCGGCCGGTCTTGAGCTGGCCGTCGGTCTCGACGCGCACGCGGCTGCGCAGGTTGTTCAGCACCAGGGTCTGGTGAGCCTCGGCGAGGCCGAGCTCCCAGGGCAGGCCCGCGTGCGTGATCGAGGTCAGCGGGCTCGCGCCGGTGCCGCCGTCGTAGCCGCTGATCAGCACGACGTCGGCATGCGCCTTGGCGACGCCGGCGGCAATGGTGCCGACGCCGACCTCGGCCACCAGCTTCACGCTGATGCGCGCCTCGCGGTTGGCGTTCTTCAGGTCGTGGATCAGCTCCGCCAGGTCCTCGATGCTGTAGATGTCGTGGTGGGGAGGAGGCGAGATCAGCCCGACTCCGGGCGTGGAGTACCGCACTTTGGCGATCCACGGGTACACCTTGTGCCCGGGAAGCTGGCCGCCCTCGCCGGGTTTCGCGCCCTGAGCCATCTTGATCTGCAGTTCCCTGGCGCTGGTGAGATA
>CAUJKI010000363.1 GCA_963205015.1 Pseudomonadota bacterium | reverse complement strand
ACCAGCGGGGTCATGAACAGGGCTTCGAGTGCAGAGCGCCCAAAAAAGTCAAAGCGAAATAGCGCGTAGGCAGCGAACAGCCCCACAATCAGCGAAATAGCAGTTGCCAGGAATGCAACGGTGACACTCAGCCACGCCGCCGACAAAAATTCCCGCCTGGAGAGCAAATTCTCAAACCAACGCGTGGAGAAACCTTGCGGAGGGAACGACAGAGCTACATCCGAGCTGAAAGCAGAAGGCAGCACTACAATAATGGGGGCGAGCAGAAACACGACGACCGCTGCCACGAAGGCATCGAGATACAGCAGCCGCGCGCGACTTCGCATAGGTCCTCCTAACGCCTCGTCATTCGCCGTATGGATGCGAGGAAAATTGCCATAAACGCCAATGCCATGATCGTCAGCAGAACTGCGGACGCCGCTGCGGCGGGCCATTCGACTGAGATCAGCGCTTGTTCCTGGATCGAGATCGCGAGCACATTGACGTTGCCGCGCCCCAGCCAAATGGGGGTCAGATACGCACCGATCGTCAAGGCGAACACTATGATCGATCCAGCGGCGACGCCCTGCATGGACATCGGGAGCGTGATCTTCAAGAAGGTGGTCAGCGGGCGGGCGCCGAGGAGCATGGCGGCCTCGGTGACATCATCATCGATCTTACTGAGCACCGAGGAAATCGACAGAATCATGAACGGCAGGAGGACGTGGACCAGCCCCACGACAACCGTCCAGAAGCTTCGCATAAGCTGAAGAGAAGAATCGATCATTCCAAGACTAATCAGAATGGCATTCACGAGGCCTTCGTTGCCAAGAATGATGATCCAGCCGACCGTGCGGACGACTATGCTCACCAGAAGCGGAGCCAGCACGATGAGGAACACGGCATTGCGAAACCGCGTGTCGCGCTTAACCAGGAACCAAGCAACTGGGTAACCCAGAATCACACAGACGGCTGTGACCACGAGCCCCAGGGCCATTGTGTGATAGGCAGCCTTGAGAAGAAACGGCTGGGACAGGAAGGCGGCGTAGTTTGCCAGGGTCAGTCTAAGGTCGCCGGGGAATTGTCGCAGGAATGAGATGCCGAGCGTCGTCGCGATCGCGGCGATCATGACCAGACTGATAAGCACCGCCGGCGCCAGTAGCGCTGATATCAGAAGCTTTGATCGAACTGTGCGCATTGGAGAGGCTTCGCTTCTTGGCGCCTAGTTGATCCAGAGGCCGCCATCGACATCGATGATCTCGCCTGTGATATAGTTGGGCTCGACAGTCGCAAGGAATTCCACGACCGCGGCGACGTCCTCTGGCTTGCCGACACGGCGTAGCGGTGCGGCCTCTTCCACGGCAGCTCCGCGCTTCTTTACCAGTGCCGCGGTTAACTGCGTCTCGATCAGACCCGGGCAGATTGCGGATACTGTAACGTGTGGCCCCAACTCCTGGGCCAAGCCGCGCGTCAACCCGAGAACACCGGCCTTCGAGGCCGCGTATGCAAACTTGCTCACCGCTGAGGGCGATCCGCCGGTGTGCGCATTGACGGAGGAAATATTGATGATGCGTCCGCGTTGCTGGCGAAGCATATGAGGAACGACGGCCTTGCACCAATTGAAGGTGCCCTTCAGGTTCACGTCCATCACGAGATCCCATTCCTCCTCCGTGATATCGACGATCCCTTTGGGCTGCGAGATACCCGCGGAATTGACGAGTACATCGATGCGCTCCCATGCGTCGATGACGGAGGCCACGCACTCGCGGGCCGCACTGTGGCTGCGCACATCATTCACGAAACTGAGTACTTCGCCGCCGGTGGCGGTGATCGCCTGGGCGGCATCTGCAACGGCGCCCGAAGCGATGTCGCAGATGGCGACCCTGAATCCCTTGGAGACCAGGCGTTGCGCAGATGCCAAGCCGATACCATTGGCCCCGCCGGTGATCACCGCGACCTGCTTCCGTCTTTCCTTCGCCATATTGATTTTCTCTTCCGCTTCATGCCGCGCATTTAGTGCGCCCGGACGCCTGCACGGTGCAAAATCGGCAGCACTTCTTCCAGGATGGGAGGGAGTTCTCCCACGTAGTCAACCATGCTGATCGCCGTGCCGGCATATCCCGCGCGCGCGATTTCGATGAGCCCTTCTGCAACATCGCGCGGCGTTCCGATCAGCGGATATCCTCCATTGCCGGCGGCGAATCTGAGTCGCATTTCGCGCTCCTCCTGATCAGGCATCGTCGCGGTCTTCGAGCGGCCGGCCATGTAGTAGTCTACGCCGGGCTTATCTGCGAACTCTTCGGCATAATACCGGTGATAGGCCTCTGCCTCGGCGCGCGTCTTCCGGCAGACGACGTAGCTCACGGCGACGAGGCCGACAGGCTCGGTTCGTCCTGCTGCAGCCGCCTGAGCTTCGACATCGGCGACCATCTTCTTACCTGCGTCAAAGGATGTGTAGTAAGTGAATAGCAGGTCCGATGTCTTCATTGCGAACTCGCGGCCATCAGGAGAGGCGGCCGCGGAGATCACGACAGGGCGCGGCCGCTGGATGGATCCCGGCAATGCGACGAGTCCCTTGTGATCCGGAAAGAAGTTGGTGTCGAAATCGAATGGCTCGTCTGTACCTTCGATGAGACGCGACCAGATCTGGTACCACTCCCAAGCCTGCTTATAGCGCTCACTGTGAGGCAACGTTTGGCGCCCGAACATATCGAAATCGTCGGTGTTCCAGCCGCAGACGATATTAAGGCCTGAACGGCCATTGCTCACGTGATCGACGGTCGTCATGCACTTGGCCGCGATAATCGGATGAATGAGCGGTGTGTGGACGGTGGAGAGAACCGCGATCCGCTCTGTCAACGCACCGAGAGCGGCGGCTTGCGTCAATGTCTCGTACGAAGGCAGGCGTTGCATGAGTGCGCCTGGAACACCCTTCCAGCGCGAAATGGGCAGCATGAAATCGAGGCCACCTTGATCGGCCAGTTTAGCCAAGCGCACGATATCCGGCCATCGGGCGAGCCAGCGCTCCGGGACGGTAGTGAAGCAATTGCCGCCCTCGTGAAGGTAGCCGAAGAGCCCGATTTTGAAGTGATTGGGGCGGCGCATGGGATTGAGATTGTTGGCTGCGCTCATGGGCTGGCCTCCTGTATGATCACTCAAGATGTGCGCCGTGCACACTTGTCAACGAGAGCGGGCATCAACAGAGAGTCCGCCTCGTCCCAATCCAGAGACAGATGATCTCCGATCCCAACGGCGCTTGCGTCCAGCTGCTTCTGGTTCAGGCATACGAGAACCGGCTTCTCGAGGCCGGCGGAAACGTGGGCATAGGTAGACGCGCCGGCGTAGACGATATGCTCGACCGTGCCGGATAGCTTTGCCGACGAAGCGTCAGGCCTCCGCACCAGCTTGATGCTTTCGGGTCGCACGAACACGTCGACGTCGCATGGATGAGCAACGCTCACGTCATTCTGCGCAATGTAGCTGCGGCCATTGGGAAAGCGGACACTGACACGGTTTCCCTCGACAAGCGCGGTGCGTGCGCGCATGAGATTCGACATGCCCACGAAATCGGCAACGAACTGATTGGCCGGACGACTGTAGATGTCGCTGGGCGACCCAATCTGAACGATCTGCCCGGACGACATCACAACGATCCGGTCGGATAGCGTCAGGGCCTCTTCCTGATCGTGCGTGACCAGAACGGTCGTCACGCCGGCTTGACGCTGGATGAGCTTCAGCTCGACCTGCATCTGCTCGCGCAGCTTGCGATCCAGTGCACCAAGGGGTTCGTCCAGAAGCAATACGCGTGGCTTGATCACCAGCGCGCGCGCCAGGGCGACACGCTGGCGCTGCCCGCCTGACAATTGCGAAGGAAGCCGATCCGGCAGCTCGCTCAGGTGCACGAGCTCCATGACGTCGTTCACTGCCGTCTTGATATTCTGAGCCGGCTCGCCCCGCATCTTGAGGCCGAAGGCGATGTTCTCGAACACGGTCATATGCGGGAACAGGGCATAGCTCTGAAAGACCATGCCGATACCGCGCGACCAAGGTGGCGTACTGTTCACGACGGTGCCGCCGATATTGATGGTGCCGCTATCGGGCACCTCGAGACCGGCGATCATCCGCAGTGTCGTGGTCTTGCCGCAGCCGCTCGGTCCGAGAAGGCTGACGAATTCGCCGGGTGCGATGGAGAGCGAGATGGCTCGAACGGCCTCCACGCCTTGATAGCGCTTGCCCACGCCATCAATCTCGACCGCAACCCCGCCCGCGGCGGGCGCCTCTATGTCCAGCCGCTGCACCAAGCTCAGCCTTTCAGTGTCTGGTCGATCTGCGCCTTGATGGCCGCGAAGTTTGCACCGAGATGCTGGGCATCGAGACGATAGAGCTTGCTTGCCGCCTCGGGCGAGACAATTGCGACATTCGACTTGAACTCGTCCGGGATCTTGATCGTGCTGACCGCGGGGGAAATGAACGCTTTCGTCAGCCATGCCGTCTGGCAGGGCTCGGATAGCCACGTGTTGAAGTAGCGCTGAATGATCTCGGTCGCCTTCGACGAGAAGCCGACACTGCAATGCATCTGGTTGGACCACAGGGTGGCGCCTTCCTTGGGAACTGTGAAGGCGACCTTTTTCCCCGCGGCCCTTGCCTGTTCGGCCCACGCTCCCCAATGCGGTGATAGCCACACCTCGCCGCGATGCAGAAGATCAACCTCGGCAATGGGCGACTTAACCCAGGCCCCGACGTTCGCCTTGTGCGGCACCCATGCCTTTATCCCCTCCTCGACGCTCGGACCTTTTCCTGCCACGACGCCTGCCATGGCATAGGCGTCGAAATAGCTATCCCACATTGAAACGCGCCCCTTGTACTCGGGCTTCCAAAGGTCTGCCCACGACTTCGGCGCCTCGACGCGATCGGGATTGTAGGCAATGCCGAATGGCGTCTGATGGATGGTGATACCTTCTCCGCCCGACAGAAGCAGAGACGACGGAATCTGCGCGGCGTTCGGCACGAATTCCGGATTGAACTTCTCCCACATCTTGTCAGTCGTGCCGCGGAGAGAGAAGAGATCGTTGAACATACCTCCGGCGATGACCGGATTGCTGCGCTGCGCCAGCATGCGCGGATAGGTCACCGCATTCGAGGAGACGAGCAGCTCGACAGGCACATTGGGATGGCTCTTGGCGAAAATGCCGTTGGCTTCCGCCTTGATGATGTCGCCCACCGGGCCGCCCTGAACGAGGGCGACGATCTTCTCGATATCCTTATCGCTCGCCTGCGCGAGAGCCCTCTCAACGTCCACAAGCGCCGCGCCCGCCGCGCCCGAGACCACAAATAGCCGCAGCAGCGTGCGGCGATCGACAGAAAGATTTCCGAAGTCCCTTTCGGAAAAGTCCGACATGCTACCACCTCCATGCTTGCTCAGTTTGCGATTAAGTCCGGATTGCGCGGCAAAGACTGCTGGTCGCTCACCTCACCAAGATCCCAGAACAAGCCCGTCATAATACGCAGTCCCTCATTCAGGACCGATACAGGCATGTTCTCGTTTGCACCATGGTTGGACGCACCAGGATAGGAATGAGGAATCCAGATCGTTCGGCCGCCTGTCAGCTCCGCCAGAATGTCGTTCGGGAGGGAGCCCCCCACATTCGGCAGAACCGCCGGCTTCTTGCCTGTCGAACGCTCGAGCGAGTGGGCAGCCCATCGAACCCAGGAATCCCCGATATCCAGTCGCGTTGCCGGAAAACGGCCATCCAGCTTTTCCCGGATGCGCACCATTGAGTATCCGTGCCTGTCGAGGTGCCGACGGAGCGTCGGAAGGATTTGCTCCTCGTCGATATCCACGACGTAGCGAAGCTGACAGCAGGCTTCGGCGGAATCAGGAACGGCGCTCATGGGCGCACTGGGATTTCCCGCACCCAAGGAAAGAATGTCGAAAGAGCACCAGCCATAGACTTGTTCGGCGGGAGTGAGGCCTCTCTCCCCCCAGTTCGGATCAATCTCGGGTCCATCGGGCCCACCATCGATCTCGCAGTCGGCCAGCGCCAAGCGCACA
Source organism: Pseudomonadota bacterium (assembly GCA_963205015.1). GTDB lineage: Bacteria > Pseudomonadota > Alphaproteobacteria > Rhizobiales > Hyphomicrobiaceae. The sequence goes on along the minus strand of CAUJKI010000363.1, from coordinate 14,778 downwards.
CTCTCGCTAAGGCGCTCCGGCACCCATTGCGGAATAAGAATCTGCCCGGCCGGGGAGCTGATGGTTCCCAGAGCGTGTACGAGCTGTATTGCCGGATCACTGAGTAGGCCACCCCAGTTTCCCGAGTGATGCGTGCCGTTACGCGCCTTTATCGAGAGATAGAAGGTTTTGGCTCCTCGCGCGCCGAGGTAGATCGTGGGCCGCGCCTCACTGACCCGCGGGCCATCGGATGCGATCAGTGCATCGGCGCGCAGCCGCGCCGCGTTCTGGCGGCAGAATTCTCGCAGTCCAGGAGAGCCGACCTCTTCCCCCATCTCGATCAGGCAAACGACGTTGAAGCCGAGCTTGCCTCGCGCCAGCACTACAGCCTCGAGTGCGGCAAGATTGATCGTGTGCTGTCCCTTGTTATCGACGATGCCACGCCCGTAGAGCTTCCCGTCTCGCTCCACGAGTTGCCAGGGTGAGCCGTCGAAGTCCCAATCTCCCTCCAGCCCGCCAACCACATCACCGTGTCCGTACATGAGCACAGTCGGCAGGGAGGAATCTTCCCGGCGCTCGGCAATGAGAAAGGGCCCTGCGGCATCAGGATGCCGCATCACTTCGCAAATAAACCCCTGCCGCTCCAGCGACGAGGAGAGATCTTGGCGAAGATAGTCTTCCAGCGCCCCCTTGAGCTCTGGATTGCGACTTTCCGTTCGATACGAGATGCGGCTCTTCAAGAGCGCCAGCAGGCGGCCGGAGGCAAGCTCGTCCATTGCCAGAGCCATGGCTCTATCGCGGCTCATCGGACTACCTCAACCCAACCTCGTCATGGTCGGCGCTCGATTCTGTAATTCGGATTATTCCGAATGCTCCTTGGCCCACTCGACGATCTCTGCGTGGGTCGCAAACCAGACGTCACCGAGTGCCTTGGCGTGCTTGATGATCTCGTCGACGATCCAGATCCTTGACCGGTACGTGATCACATGGGGGTGCATGGTGAGCTCGAACAGGCCGCCCTCTGCGTGAGCGGCGTCCAGCTCGCGCCTGAAGACGTCGAATACATCGCTGGGTGGCGTGTACGGACGCAGGCTCTGATGCCGGTGCATCATGAAATAAACGGCATCGTCGCGGACCCACTCAAAAGGAATCTCGACGACACCGCTCGATTTCCCGTTGAGCATGAGTTCATAGCAGTCGTCGTCGGCGCCAAGTGATGAGTCGTAGGAGAAGCCCAGCTCGACAAGGAGCTGCAACGTGTTCTCGCTGAAGTCCGCCGAGGGGCTGCGTAGTCCCTTAGGACGAACGCCGCAGATCTTCTCCAGCGTATCGATCGAGCGCTCCATCAGATCGCGCTCGTCCTTGTACTTGAGTACGGAATTCAGCTCGTGGATCCAGCCGTGGACGCCGATCTCGTGTCCCGCGCCGGTGATAGTTCGTTGTTCGTCCGGATAGAGCAGGGCCGTCACAGCGGGAACGTAGAAGCTTGCTGGAACGCAGTGGCGCTCGAGCAGGGACAGAATGCGCGGGATGCCGACCCGGTTGCCGTATTGCCCCCATGCCAGCCGTCCGATGGACTTGCCGCCCTCTCTCAGCTCGCTTGTTTCATGATCGGAATCGAAAGCCAGCGCGACCGCCAGACGCGCACCATTCTTCCACGCGCGTGGGCGCAGACGCTTGCCCGCGCGCACACGATCCACCAATCCCTGCCAGTGACTGTCGGGCCACTGCCACGGCTGCATATCCGAAATCTGCATCTTTGCCTTGGCCTTGCTCGGGGATGAAGCGAGCCGGCTCAGCGCTATAAAATCATGCTAAAACATGAGCCTAGCGCAGGCCAGCTATGCGCAAAAGGAGAGCACGGTAAAGCTCCTCATGTCCAATCCATTGTGCCAATGTCAGCTAAAGGCAGCGCTTATATCTCTGGCAAGAGACCGGCATCGGAAACACTGGCTGCCCACAATTCCGGCCGAACTCTGCTTGACCGAAGACAGTTTCAGTGCACAGTCAGAGGAGTTCGGCAGGGGCCGCACGCTTCGACACAGTATTCGTGCGGATTATACGGTCGTGGAAATTAAGCAGCTCAGGTACTTCGTCACCGTTGCGAACGCCGCCAGCTTCACGCGCGCGTCCAGTATCTTGCGTATCTCGCAGCCTGCGCTCGGATTGCAGATCAAAAAGCTTGAGGATGAACTCGGCACGCCGTTGCTTCACCGGCATTCGCGCGGCGTCGAACTCACTGAGGCAGGAACAAAGCTTCTTAAGCACGCCGAGGTGATTCTCGCCGAGGTTGCCATGGCGACCGCGGCGCTGCGGAATCCCGGCACAGAAGCCAAACAGCGCGTCCGTATCGGCATGGCACCCAGCATCGCAGCGATGTTTGCGCAAGACGTGAGCGCAGCGATTGCACTGCATCCAGGTATCCAACTCGATCTCGTCGAAGCTACGTCGACAATTCTTTCCGATATGGTCTTGTCCGACAGTGTCGACCTCGCGTTGTCCTGTGAGACGTTGCCGCTGCCTCCAACCAACCGCGAACACATTCTCGATGAGCCGCTGTTTTTTGTTCGTTCCGCCCGCGGAGGCGCGCCGCGGGAGGCGAGCATTACGTTCAAGGAAGTCGCCGAGCACCCGATCGTGATTGCCGATCCGATGCTGTCACGCGTGCTATTGACCAAGCTGGAGGCAGCGGCGGCCGCTCTGAGAGTCTCACTGGACGTGCGCAAGGTCCTACCGTCCGTCGATGCGGTCAAAGCGCTCGTCGAGGATGAAGGCGCCTGCACAGTGATGCCTTATGTGAACGTACGTCGAGAATGCGAGAGAGGATGGCTTCGCGCGCAGGAAATTGTGTCGCCGGCGCTGTCGCGTGTCGTTTTCCTACTCACGCCGCCTGGCCATGGCTTATCGGCTGCTGCAACCAGATGCTGCGCGACCATTCGCGAGGTGATGACGGTCAACCAAGCGCAATATTGTCGTCCAATGCACCTATCATCAGCGGCACAGCCTCGTTCAGCCCGGATATCTCCTCGATCAGGCGTGCCGCTTCTCGCCTAGCTTTGGGCTGGCGCGACGCTATGTGAGACGTAGTCTTGGAAGACTTTCGCTTGCAGCACATAACTTGCTTTGCCGTCAGTCCTGCCCAATCGTCCCGCTGATTTTGGTCAGGCATATACCGCGTGTTTTTCCATCTTGATCCATTGCCCTTGCGCTCGCCTCAATCCGGTCGGGGTGTGCGCCTGGAGCCTTGTGCGTAGCTCTCTCATGCTGCTGTGCTGTAGGCCGCAACGATAGAATATGAGTCGAATACGATATGCCGGCTCGTAATAAGCGCAGCGCTTATGGCCGCGTCGTGCAGATCGACCAACAAAGCACGATGATGTAGCGCTCGCGCCCAGTCGCGATGGAATTCCTTTCAGTCCGAAGCGCGCCAGCAGCTGATGCTATGCTGTCCAACAGATGGCAGCCGCGCTTTCCGCTGACGTGCGCCGGATGCAAAAACGTCCTCCCGCCGCTGTCGATGCCCCACTAAGCAACGCACGAATAGTTGGTTTGGAGTGCCTCAGCTCGCGCCTAGCTTCTAAGCCACGAATGGATCGATCGCTTGGGAGCAACACATGACCGATAACTCACGGAGACGTTTCCTCAGAGCAGCGGCGGCGACCGTCGGCGCCGCGAGCTTTCCTGCCGTCCTCAGCCGACGTGCGCATGCCGCGGTGCCGAAGGAGTTCAAGATCGGCTGGCAGAAGGGCGCGGCCACGCTCGTTCTGGCCAAGCACAATCAGATATTCGAGAAGCGCCTCAGATCTCTCGGCGTCGAGAGCGTGAAGTGGGTCGAGTTCCAGTTCGGGCCGCCACTGCTCGAAGGCCTCGGGCTCGGCGCCGTCGACATCGGCGCGGTCGGTGACACGCCGCCGATCTTCGCGCAGGTTGCAGGCGCGAAGCTCGTCTACGCGGCAACGACGCCGGCCTCGCAGAACGCAATCCTCGTCCCGAAGGATTCGCCGATCAAGACCGTTGCCGACCTGAAGGGCAAGCGTGTCGCCTTCGGCAAGGGCTCGAGCTCTCATGCGGTGACCGTGCGCGCTTTGGCATATGCAGGCCTCGCCCCCAAGGACATCCAGGAGGTTTACCTCGCGCCGGCGGATGCTACTGCGGCCTTCAATGGCGGCCGCGTCGATGCCTGGACAGTGTGGGATCCCTACTACGCCATCGCCGAGCAGAAATACAACGCGCGCGTCCTGATCGACACCAAGGCGCCGCACCTCGCCAGTCATTCGTACTGGCTCGCCAACCGCGCGTTCGCCGAGAGCTACCCAGCGGTGCTCTCCGCAGCGCTGGAAGAGGTCGGCAAGGTCATCGCCTGGGCCGGCGACAATCGCAAGGAATTTGCCGAGTTCTACTCGAAGGAGACCGGCGTCGAGTTGGAGCCCATTCGGGCTGCGTTCCAGCGCGCGGAGTATGCGTGGGGCCCATTGACCGACAAGCACATCAAGTCTCAGCAGGAGTTGGCCGCGTCCTTCCACGAGCTCGGGATCGTGCCAAAGAAGGTCGATCCGAGCCAGATCGTTTGGAAAGCGCCCACGCAATGACCGCCAGCACGAGTAGTGCGCTTCCTGTCGAGGCGCAGCACCACGATATCGCCGAACGGCGCGATGTGCCCGCCTGGCTCGAAGAACTGCGCCGTTGGCTCATCGATGCTGGCATTGGCTGGTTGCTGCCTATAGGCCTTCTCGCCGGTTGGGAGGCAGCGGCGCAGCTCGGCCTACTACCCGAGACGATTTTGCCCGCGCCGAGTGCGGTGTTCCTCGCCGCCTGGGCGCTCATACTCAAGGGCGAACTGTTCGTGCACATCGGGGTCAGTGGCGCACGTGCCCTGGCCGGCTTCGTGGTCGGCGGACTGATCGGCTTCGGGCTCGGGCTCGCCAACGGCCTGTCGGCGCATAGCCGCAAGCTCACCGATACGACGCTTCAGATGATCCGCAACGTGCCACACCTCGCGCTGGTGCCACTGGTGATCATCTGGTTCGGCATCGACGAAGGGGCCAAGCTGTTCCTGGTCGCGCTCGGCGTCTTCTTCCCGATCTACGTCAACACGCTGCTCGGCATCCTGACCGTTGATCCGCAGCTCATCGAGATGGGCCGTGCGTACGGCATGTCGAATGCCACGCTCTTCCGTCGCGTATTACTTCCCGGCGCGCTGCCGTCGATCTTCGTTGGTCTACGGTATGGGCTCGGGATCATGTGGCTGACGCTGATCGTTGCCGAGACCATCGCGGCTTCGTCCGGCCTCGGCTACATGGCGATGCAGGCACGTGAGTTCCTGCTGGTCGACGTCGTCGTGCTGGCAATTCTGATCTACGCGCTTCTGGGCAAGCTCGCCGACAGCGTCGCGCGTGCGCTGGAGCGGCGCTGCCTGCAGTGGCATCCGTCATTCCGCCAGGGCTGAGGAAACTGGACATGAGCTTGTCTCAACAACCACGTCGCGGCGCGGAATTGCAGATAACCGGCATTGGCCGCGACTTCGGCGCGAATACCGTGCTTCGCGGCGTCGACCTCCGAGTGGCGGCCGGTGAGTGCGTCGCGATCATCGGGCGCAGCGGCTGCGGCAAGAGCACGCTGCTGCGCCTTCTGGCGGGCCTCGATCGGCCCACGCGCGGTCGCATTATGCTCGGCACGGGTGAGGCGCCCGCCAGCGCACGCATCATGTTTCAGGAACCGCGTCTGTTGCCTTGGGCGCGCGTGGTCGACAATGTCGAGGTCGGCGTGCCCGTCTCGGAAGCGACGGCACGTCGACGCTCGCGTGCCCTGGAGCTGTTGGCTGAGGTCGGCCTCGCCGATCGCGCGAACGAATGGCCGGGCATATTGTCTGGAGGTCAGCGTCAGCGCGTTGCGCTTGCGCGCGCACTGGCCAGCCGACCGGAGCTGCTGCTGCTCGATGAACCGCTCGGTGCATTGGATGCGCTGACGCGCATCGAAATGCAGCGCCTGCTCGAACGCATCTGGCTGCATCAGGGCTTTACGGCCGTGCTGGTGACCCACGATGTTGGTGAGGCGTTGGCGCTGGCCGATCGCGTCGTGCTGATCGATCGTGGAGCGATCGCGCTCGACCTGCGCGTAGATCTGCCTCGCCCGCGCCGGCGCGACCGGCCCGAACTTGGCGCACTGGAGGAACGCATCTTGGAACGCCTGTTCGACGGAGCGGATGCCGGCGGGATCGATGCAGCCGCCTGAGCAAGCGAGCTTTCCGAACAGCCAGAACATCCTCAAAAGCCCCTACAATCGGTGAAATGAGGCTTGGCAACGATCTCGCCAATCTCGCTGATCGATCCCCCATGTTTCAAACCATCGGCGGCGTGGCACATCGCAAGATGAGGGTCAAACCATTCCTCAGATCGCGCGATGAAGAAAGCGCGCTGAGCGGTTTGCGCGTCTGAAGACGCAACATGCCTTCGAGCGGTTGCGGCTTTCAGAGCTCGCCAATGTGATCCCCTCGCTGGCAAGTATCAAAAGCTCATGGCAGACTGGGTCAATACTCGTCGCCATCCCGTCTGGCTTGCCAGGAGCATGCGATATGACTATTGCAGCCACACGTCATTACGGTTTGGTGCACGCTGCGCCTCATCTTGGTATTGTTCGTCGTGGAGCGGTGGTCGCGCTGGCGTTGATCTGCGCTACGTTCTTGTCTCCCCATGGACGGGCGGCTGAACCCAAGAGCTCTGGTCCGGTTGTTTTGGCCCAGTCGCCACCTTCCCTCCCCGCAACCAAGATTGAAATTGTCCCCTCTGTCGGACATACGAGTCCAGGGCTCTGGCCCGAAATTTCTTCGGCCACGCTTTCTCCCGATGGCAAATTCATTCTCTCCACCGCTTCCGACCGAACCATGCGACTGTGGGATACTGCATCGAGCGCTCTCATCCGCATCTTCAAGGGCCACACTGCGGGTCTCTCGGCATCGGCAATTTCTCCTGACGGAAGAGAAGCGGTTTCCGCCAGCGCTGACAAAACTCTCAAACTCTGGGACCTGTCTTCTGGCGCACTCGTGCGAACATTCAAGGGACACACCAGTGGTGTCACGGCCGTCACCTTCTCTGCCGACGGCCAGACGATACTCTCGGCAAGCCACGACAATACCGTCAGACTCTGGCGCAAAGACACAGGCCAGATCATTCGGACCCTCAAGGGTCACACCCGCACGATCAGGCATGTCGCCCTCTCATCGGATGGGAGCCGGGCCCTATCATCAAGCGAGGATACGACCGCAAGGCTGTGGGACACTCGAACCGGCGCAACGCTCAAAATCTTCAAGCATCCCCGTCCGTCCGGGGCTGCAACATTTTCTCCCGACGGACGGTTCATCGCGACGGGCGCATCGGACGGCGTGATAAGGCTTTGGGATCCCGCACTTGGCGACCAGCCAACGCTTGCATGGAACGCGCACGCCTCGGGCTGGGAAATCAGCGCCCTCGTGTTCTCGGCCGACGGAACGATGATCGCGTCCGGAAGCTACGATCTTCGCCTCCGTATCTGGGGCACCAATGGCCAATTGCTCAGGGAGCTCGGGGAGCGCCAAAGCCCTGTCATTCTCGCGAGCTTTCCAGCCGACGGCAAAGCGCTCTTCTCTGTCACACGTCGCTCCACCATTGATTTCTGGGATCTCTCGACGGGGTTGGTCACCCGCAAGTTGGACATCTCCGCGGCCATTACCCGATCCATCGACCTTTCTCCCGGAGGTGGGCAAATTCTGTCGGGTGCCACCGACGGTCAGCTGAAGCTCTGGGACGCCGCAAACGGCCGTATGCTTCGCACCATTTCAGGTCATGCGAAAAGCGTGCTCAAGGTAACGTTCTCCCCCGACGGCAAAATGTTTGCCTCCGGCGGTATGGACAATGATGTCAAGTTGTGGAGCACTTCAACCGGTGACCTCGTCCATACCCTCTTAGGTCATGATCACTGGATAAATGCTCTCGCTTTCTCGCCGGATGGTCGATTTCTTATGTCTGGAGCCGGTGGTAAGGACACGCTCAGACTCTGGGATACCTCCACCGGCCAAATCGTGCGCATCTTGAGTGGCGAGACAGGCACGGTGAACGCCGCGGCCTATTCTCCAGACGGCCGCTATATATTGTCGGCGAACGGCGAAGGATCATTGCGTCTGTGGGACGTCACAACCGGCAACCTCGTGAGAACGTTCAAAGGCCTCAGAGCTCGCCCGGACTTCAAAGATGATACTGAAGGCAGTGGCGGTGTCCGGTTTTCGCCCGACGGTCGGAAGATCGTCTCCGTTGGTCTGGGTTCCACGATACGCGTGTGGGACGTGGCGACAGGCCGCTTGATGAAAAACTTCAAAAGCAATTCGACATATGTCAGCAGCGTAGCATTCACTCCTGACGGTCAACAGATTGTCTCTGCAGACGAGGACGGCTTTCTCAAGCTTTGGGACGCCGAGAGCGGAACTCTCGTGCGAACCTTCGAAGGGCATTCCTTCTGGGCGACATCACTCGCAATCACTCCCGACGGGCGGTCTATTGTGTCCGGTGGCGGCGATTCAACGCTCAAAATTTGGGACAAACACTCGGGGTCGTTACGCGCCACCATCATTCCGTCACCCGCCGGCCACTGGGCGACAGTCCTCCCCGAAGGCTTCCTGTCTGCCTCCTCACCCAAAGCAGCGGACATCTTCTCCATCGTGCGCGGATTGCACATCACCAAGATCGATCAAGTCTACCAGTCGCTGTTCGAGCCCGATCTCGTGCGCGATCGATTGACGGGCGATCCTGACGGCGCCGTTGCCAAGGCCGCCTCGGTCATGCAGCTGGAGCGAGTGTTGGACAGCGGTGCGCCGCCGGCTGTCAGCTTAGTCTCTCCGCGCCCAGGGTCGTCCGCTTCTGATGTGGTCAACGCCGAGGCACGCATTGTGGATCGAGGCGGTGGCGTCGGTCGGATCGAATGGCGGGTCAATGGAATGACTGTCGGCGTGGCGGCCGCTAGTTCAGCTTCACGCCCGGGCGCGGCCATCAATCAGGCCATCTCTCTCGATCCCGGCACCAACCTCATTGAGGTTGTTGCCTACAATGCCCGGAACCTGCTTGCTTCGAGCCCAGCTCAGGCCAGAGTCGAATGGACTGGCACCTCCGCGTCAAGGCCGAAGCTGTACATCCTGGCGATCGGCATCAACACTTACCGGGATGAACTCTTTAAGCCACTGAGCCTTGCAGCCGCCGACGCGAGGGCCTTCGGCGAAGCCATGAAGCGCGCTGGCTCAAGCCTCTATGCATCGACCGAGGTAACCTACGCCATCGACGCCGACGCGACGGCTGCGCGCCTTGATGCAACCTTCAGTCAACTCGGGAAGAGAATTGGGCCTCGCGAAACATTCGTGCTGTTTGCCGCCGGGCACGGCGTATCGATCAATGGCCGCTTCTATCTGATCCCGCAGGACTACCGAACGACCGACGCCAACTATCAGCTCTCCATTGCTCGGACCGCTGTGGGCCAGGACAAATTGCAGGACTGGATCGCCAACAGGATCAAGGCCAAGAAGGCGCTGATCTTGCTCGACACCTGTGAAAGCGGCGCCCTTGTCGGCGGCTCAAACCTCGCCCGCGCCGATTTCTCGCTTTCCGAAGCTGCAATCGGCCGTCTCCACGAGGCCACCGGACGCCCTGTTCTGACCGCTGCCGCTGAGGGCAAGCCGGCCTTCGAGGGTTACCGGGGGCACGGCGTATTCACATGGGCCGTTTTGGACGCGCTTGCAGCTGGCGACATCAATCGCAATGGCGTGATTGAGTTGTCCGAGCTTGCTGCGCACGTACAAGATCTTGTGCCAGCGCTTAGCGCCGAGCTAGAGGGCAGGGGGCGTGCGGTAAATGTCGCGCCGCCCGCCGCAAATCGTCAGTCCGCCCGCTTCGGATCGCGCGGAGAGGATTTTCCGTTCGTCACACGTCTTTCAAGTCCCGCCGTCGCCAGAGGCCAATAGGCGATACTGTGAAGCTTGGGCCGATGTCGCGGCCGAGACGCTCCCTGCCCTCACGCATGACAGGCGCGTCATCTGCTCTCATTTTGTCGCCTGACCGCTCCCGGATCCGGATAGAGGCACGTAGCTTCAGTGAGCACCTGTCGTTCCCGATCGGCGTATGAGTGTGCTCATCGCACGACACTCAGTCTTCGACAAAGACGGTCTCGCGGCTCTTGCGCATGAATGGCAAGGCAATCATCGCGACCATCAGCGCCGAGGCTATGAGGAAGCCGAGACTGATCGGGTGAGTGAAGAATGTCGATGGATCCCCGCGTGAAAGCTGCATTGCGCGGCCGAAGTTCTCTTCCATCGCAGGCCCCAGAATCAACCCGAGAATAAGAGGTGTGGGCTCGCAATCCAATTTGACGAACACGTATCCCAGCAACCCCAAAAAGGCCGCCGCGTAGAGATCGAACGTGCTGTTGTTTATGCTGTACACGCCGATCGCTGAGAACAGGACGATGCAGGGAAACAGGATGCGGTATGGAACCCGGAGCAGCGATACCCACAGTCCAACCAGCGGTAGGTTGATGATCACCAGCATGATGTTGCCGATCCACATGCTCATGATCAGCCCCCACACGAGACCGGGACGTTCCGTCATTACCTGCGGTCCCGGAACAACGCCCTGAATCATGAGGGCACCAATCAGGATCGCCATGATCGCGTTCGACGGGATGCCCAACGTGAGCATTGGAATGAACGAGGTCTGCGCACCGGCGTTGTTGGCCGTTTCGGGGCCGGCAACGCCTTGGATGGCCCCATGCCCGAACTCGTCGGGCTTCCGCGCCAGCTTCTTTTCGACGGTATAGGACGCAAAGGAGCTGAGCAGTGCGCCACCGCCCGGCAGAACGCCCAGCACCGATCCAATGGCACTCCCTCTCAGCATCGCGGGGAACGCATCGCGCATCTCCGCGCGCGTCGGCATGAGGCTGGTGACCTTCTCTACCTGCGCACCGACGCCGAGACTATGCGTCGCCAGATTGCGGATGACCTCGGCAATGCCAAAGATGCCGACCGCGATGGGAGTAATGTCGAGACCCTCATAGAGTTCAAGCACGCCCCACGTGAAGCGCTGCGTTCCGCTGCTCGCATCGGTCCCGATAGAGCCGATCAGGATGCCCACAAGGATCATTCCGAGGGCCTTGAGCAGAGAACCACGGGCGAGAAGCGTGGATCCGATCAGCCCGAAGAACATCAGTGAGAAGTAGTCGGCCGGCGTGAAGGCCAGAGCCAGCGAAGAGAGCGGGATCGCGAAAAGCATGATCACCAAGATGCCCGTCGAGGCACCGATAAACGATCCAATAGCAGCGACCGCGAGGGCCGCTCCGCCCCTCCCCTTTCTCGCCATCTGGTAGCCGTCGATACAAGTCACGGCAGCCGATGCTTCGCCCGGCATATTGACGAGAATTGCTGTGGTCGATCCGCCGTATTGCGCGCCGTAGTAGATGCCAGCGAGCATGATGATCGCGGCTTCGGCGGGCACGTAGAAGCTGATCGGGAGGAGCATCGCCATCGTGGCCAATGGGCCGATGCCCGGTAGCACACCTATGAGCGTACCAACCAAGACGCCCACAAACGCCATCAGCAGGTTCTGCCCTTGAACCGCAACCGTCAGGCCCAGCCAGGCGCTATCGAGGATATTCTCCATCGCTCACACAACGAAACGCGGCCAGATCGGAATGGTCAGCCCGATGCCGGTGACAAACAGCAACGTGCAGGCAATGACCACGATCACCGATACGGCTATGGCCTCGAGCCAGCGCGCGTCGGGCGTGCCTAGGAAGCTGACGAACATCGTGGCCAGACCGCTGCAAATCAGCCCCATCTCGCGGATCGAGAGGCCGAATGCGATGACGGCGCCAAGCACCGTCACGATCCCTCTTACACTCCAGAATCCCAAGGACTGGCCTTTGCGCAGCAACGCGCGCGCGCACAACGTCACTCCGATTAGCCCAAGTATCAGCGCTACTCCACGCGGAAAATAGCCAGGGCCGATCTGCGATAGCTGGCCAGCGTCCAAGTTTCGGCCGGACACGGCAAACAGGACAGCAACCGCGATGAACAGAACACCGCTCCAGAAGTCCTGAGGGTGAGAAATGCTTCTCTTCATCCGAAATCCCGCCCAGCCGACATCTTGTCGTAGTCCTTCCGCATTGAAGCTCCAACGAGCTCTAAAATTTCGAAGCGTGGAGGCCGCACGCAGACTTTCATCGAAATGCGGCACAAGACTTCAGAGAGTGAAGAGGTTCTTGAGTTCGCCCTTCTTGACTTTGCCTGTTGCGGTCATGGGCATGCCCTCGACGATCCGAACTTCCGGCACCTTGTATGCCGAAATGCGATCACGACACCACCGCACCATCTCTTCCGCCGAAATCGAATGCCCCGGTTGCAGCTCGATGAATGCCACAGGCTGATCCCCTTTCTGCTCATCGGGCCGACCGACGACGGCACATCGAAGCACAGCAGGATGCTGACCAAGCGCCGCCTCGATCTCTGGGGGGAACACGCTCATTCCGCGAACTTTGAGCATGTCGCGACGTCGCCCGAGGAAGTACAGATACCCCTGCTCGGAAATCATGCCCACATCGCCGGAATGGAGCCATCCATTGCGCAGCAGCGTCTGCGATTCTTCGGGACGGCGCCAATAGCCATTGAGGATCGACGGAGAGCGCATGCAAATTTCACCCTCCTGCCCGAAGCTCAGCACCTGCCCTGTGTCGAAATCGCAAATCTTGAACGTGGTCTCGGGAACGGGAAGTCCCATGAACCCCTGGCCCGACGTGAGATCGAAATCGTCGACCTGCATACCCGATGTGAACGTGTCATGGCTGCGGGTCTCACTCATTCCCCAGCCGCCTTCAGCCAGGATGGAGCCTACGGCAGCTTCCCAGCGTCGCCGCAGATCGATCGTCAGCTTTTTGGCGAAGCCAATGCCGTTCACCAGTCTGAGTGAGCTCAGGTCGTAGGAAGCTCGATCCGGGTGATCGAGCAGGTCCATCACGTGATCGACGAGAACTTTCGCATGCGTCGCCTTGTAGCGCTGTACGGCCTCCATAAACGCGACCGCGTCCCATCTCGTCAGCAGTACGACGGTACCGCCTGAAACAACCGGCACGACGAGGCCGGCATTTTCACCTGAGAGCCAGAACACGGGAAAGTAGCTCACGCTCACCATCGCCGGCGAACCGCGCAGGACGAACGTGACCGCCGAGGCCGCGGTGAAGACCAAGTGCTCGTGCGTGTGTATGCAGCCCTTGGGAAGGCCCGTCGTACCTCCCGTGAAATTCAGGACAGCCACGGCATCCAGCGCGGGAATCGGAAGAGAGCGCGCTGGCGACGCCGCGCGCACACTGCGCATGAGATCAAACTCGTTCCTTTCAGCTGGCTCAGCAGGCAGCGGCTGCAAGCCAAGATTTACGGGAACGCGCATAGTCGGCTGGTCCGGCACGAGTTCCAGAACACCGGTTGTGAAGATAGTCTCGAGGCTCGTGGTCTCCCGCACGCCCTCAACCATCTCGCGCAGGGCGCGAGACGCGATGATGACGCGGGCACCCGTCTCATTCAGCTCATGTTGGAGCTCGAACGACTTGAAGAGCGGGCTGATCGGAACGACGATCGCTTCGAGCTTGAGGATGCCGTAGAAGACAAAGTGAAACTGCGGACAATTGTCGAGAAAGATTGCAACCCTGTCGCCGCGCTTGACGCCCACCCCCGCCAACACCGTGGCGACCTTGTCGCTAAGCTCATTGAGCTCGCGATAGCCGAACTCTCGCCCGTAGAATATCAGCGCCGGCTTCTCCGTCTGGCTCTCGGCCCACTTCCGCAGATATTCGGTGACGGGTACGCGTCCAAACGGATAGTGGGTCTCCCGCGGGATGTCCGCGGGCCATGCAGCCTGGCAGCGCTTCTCGTACTCTGCGAGGAATGCTTCCTCGGTGGTCATCTATATCGCTCCGCATCCTTCGGCGTGGAGGATCGCCCGATCTTCATGACTTCCCACTCGGCCCGAGAATGGTCCTGGCTATCATGTTCTTCATGACCTCGATCGTCCCACCCGTAATCTGAGAGACCTTCGCGTCCATCATGTACCGCGCGAACGGCTGCTGGGAAAAACATCCGTAGCTGCCCGTGATCTGCAATGCGGCTGTGGTTGCCTCCATGGCCAGTTGACACGCGAAGAGCTTGGCTTGAGACGACAGCAATGTGCTGCGCCCGGTCTCGTCGTATTCCATCGCGGCCTTGAGCATGAGGAGACGCGCGGCTTCAAGCCGCGTCGCAAACTCCGCAAGTTGCCAGCGAATGCCTTGGAAGTCGGTTACGACGTTGTCGCCGACGTGGCGCTCGCGCGCATAGGCGATTGCCCGCGCGATCGCGCCTTCGGCAATTCCGATCGCCTTCGCGGCGTTTCCGACCCGCGTGAAGTCAAACGATTTGAGAAAGACCTGGAAGCCATTGCCCTCACCGCCCAGCAGAGCATCCGGCTCCAGCACACAGTCATTGAATGCGATCTCCGACATCGGCATCGCGCGCATTCCGATGATCTCTCGCGAACGTCCGATCCGAAAGCCGGGGATTTTCGTGTCTACGAGAAATGCACTGACCGTGTCCCCTGTCTTTGCGAAGATCAGACAGACGCGAACGTGCTCGGGGACGTGGACCTCTGATTTCGCACCATTCAAGATCCAGTTGCCGCGCTCTCGAACGGCCGTGGTCTTGATATCCGAAAACTTCGATCCTGCACCGGCCTCTGTGATGCCGGTGATGCAGAACGTCCTGCCGCG
>CAUJKI010000362.1 GCA_963205015.1 Pseudomonadota bacterium | reverse complement strand
GCCGCCGGCCGGTCGAGCACGATCTGGGCGTAGTCGCTCTCGCCTGGCGCGATCCCGCCCGACTTGAGCGCGAGCACGCGCGCATTCCGCTCGGCCGAACCGTGATGAAACTTCACCGGCAACCACTGCGAGAGTGCCTTGCGTTCGCTCGGGAGAAGCTTGAGCGTGACGTCGATACGGTTCGTCGGGCTGTGCAGCATCGGATCGAGCAGCACATCGCCGCGTGTCACGCTTTCAGGATCGATCTTCGGACCGGCGAGTGCGAGCGCGCAGCGCTGACCGGCAAGCCCGAGCATCGCGGCAGTGTTTTGCGCGTGCACCGAGCGCACGCGCGCTTCGAGCCCCGAGGGCGAGGTCATCACCCGGTCGCCGACCGAGACGCGGCCCGAGAGGACCGTCCCCGTGACGACCGTGCCGGCGCCACGCAGCGAAAAACTGCGGTCGATAGCAAGGCGGAAGCGCCCATCGGTGGTTCTAAGACCCGTCGCAACGGCTTCGCGGTCGAGAAGAGCCAGAAGATCTGCGACGCCCTCGTCCGTGACCGCCGAAACGGGCACGATCTCGGCGTCGGCAAGACCGGTGCCAACGAGCGTCGCGCGGATCTGGGCGCTCACCTCGGCGAGCCGTTCGGGCGAGGCGAGATCGCACTTGCTGAGCGCCACCGCGCCGCGCCGGATGCCAAGGAGATCTATGATCGCGAGATGCTCGCGCGTCTGCGGCATGACACCGTCGTCGGCAGCTACGACGAGCAACGCGAAGTCGATCCCGGTGGCGCCAGCAAGCATGGTGTGCACAAGCCGCTCGTGGCCCGGCACGTCGACGAAGCCGATAATGTCGCCGGAGGGGCGCGGCAGATAGGCAAAGCCGAGCTCGATGGTGATGCCGCGGCGCTGCTCCTCCTTGAGCCGATCGGTGTCCACGCCGGTCAGTGCGCGCACGAGGCTCGTCTTGCCGTGATCGATGTGGCCTGCCGTACCGATGATCATGGCCCCGCCTCCGCTTCCGGAAGGCGCCGCGCCAAGTCCCTGCCCGCTTCGATTTCGGCAGGCGACAGCGTGGCATAAACGGGGCTCAGGAAGCGCTCGGCGAGCTTGCTGCCGCCCCAGCGCGCCCGCATGAGCCATGCATAGGCCTTGACGCGATCCTGTGGCACGCCCTGGCCAATGTGATGCGCGGCACCGAGCATGGCTTGCCCGTCGGCATCACCGAGCGCTGCGGCCTCACGCCACCACGCGATCGCTACGTCCGGATCGCGCGCGACGCCGAGCGCATTGTGATGAAAGAGGCCGATGCGCGTCATGGAGGCCGGAATGCCCTGATCGGCGGCGGCACGCGCCCATTTGAGGGATTCCGCATAGTCGGGCGTGCGGTCGTCCTCGTTGGCGAGCAGCCACGAGAGCATGTCCTGGGCCGTGGCATCGCCCTGCTCCGCGGCGCGGCGATACCAGATCTCCGCATCGATGTCGCTCTGCGGCACGCCCTCGCCCTTCAGGTAGGCATCGGCGAGAGCGCACTGCGCTTGCGCATACCCTTGCACGGCCGCCGCAAGAAGCCACTTCGCGCCCGCCTCCTGGTCAGGCGGCGCGCCAAATCCTTGCATGAGGCAGAGGGCGACACCGTGCTGCGCCTCGGCCGTGCCGGCCTGTGCCAGCGGCAGCCATACTGCTATGGCCGCCTCGTATTCCTCGACAGCAAAGAATGCGCCCGCTTCGCGCAGCCGGTCTGCAGCCGACGGTGCGGGCATAGACCTGTCACGACCGAACGTGAGACCGAGCAACTTCATGGCTCGGCCTCCGCATCGAGAGGCATACGGGACAGCTTCTCGAGCTGCTCGACAAAAAGGGTCTCGGCGTCAAGACATCGGAAATCGAGGATCAGTGCCCCCTTCTCGATGTGTCCGATGACGGGGACGGGCAGGCGCCGGAATGCGGCCGCCAGCGCCTCGAGCTGGCGGCCGGACTGCTTCTTCGCACGCGGCGTGATGGCGAGACCGGCGCTGGGGATCGTCTCGAGAGGGAGTGCGCCGGAGCCGATCTGGCTCGTGCAGGCGCAGCAGCCAACCTCGAAGGGCGGACCGAGCGCGCGTCCCAGCGGCCCCTCGACCCGCTCGGCTTGCGCGCGAATATCGTCGAGTGGGCGCGTCAGATAGCCGAGCGTCGGAAGGCGATCGGGCAGGCGATCGGGATCGCGATAGAGCTTGAGCGTGGCTTCGAGGGCGGCGAGACGGATCTTGTCGAGACGCACCGCGCGCTTGATGGGATTCTTGGCACAGGCGCGCACCAGATCGCGGCGGCCGACGATGAAGCCCGCCTGCGGCCCGCCGAGCAGCTTGTCGCCGGAGAAGGTTACGAGGTCGGCGCCATCCTTGAGCGCATCCTGAACGGTGCGTTCGCGTCGCAGGCCGTGCCTGGCGAGATCGATGAGCGTCCCGGAACCGAGATCATCAACGAGCGGCAGCTTCCTCTCACGCGCGAGGTCGGCAAGCTCGTTCGTGCCCACCTCCTTGGTGAAGCCTTGGACGAGATAGTTGGAAGTGTGGACCTTGAGCAGGAGCGCCGTCTCGGGACCGATCGCGTCGGCGTAGTCGCGCAGATGCGTGCGGTTCGTGGTGCCGATCTCTTTGAGGCGTGTCCCTGCCCGAGCCATGATGTCCGGCATACGGAAACTGCCGCCGATCTCAATGAGCTCGCCGCGCGAGACGATGCTCTCCCTGCCAAGGGCCAGCGTGTTGAGGACGAGCAGGATGGCAGCGGCGTTATTGTTGACGAGGATCGCATCCTCAGCCCCGGTCAGCTCACAGACGAGCCCGCGCACGATATCATCGCGCTCGCCGCGGCTGCCCGTCTCGAGATCGTACTCGAGCGCCGCCGGCGCGCGCATGGCCCCAGCCGCAGCGACGACAGCCTCCTCGGCAAGGACGGCGCGGCCCAAGTTCGTGTGGAGGACCGTGCCGGTGAGATTGAGCACGCGGCGCAGGCGCGGAGCATCCTGAGCTTCCAGGGCCTCGGCGGCACGGGAAGCGATCGCAGCAGCGACGTCGTCACGATTGAGGATGGGTTGCAGGCCCACGCCTTTGTTCGCGGCGCGGAAGGCCTCCAGTGCTGCACGCACGGCAGCCAGCGTCGCAGCACGACCAAAGCGGGCGACGACAACGCAACCCGTTTCGCCGCGCAGCACCTCGTCCACCGAGGGTATTGCGACTTTGGCCATTACCTCCACCCCAGGCCAGCGATCAGTATCCCATAAGAAACGGGTTCACCGATGCACGTGTCCACCCCTCCTTTGTGAGGGTCATGTCGAGCGCAAGCGATGCCACGTCGTCCGCTACGGGATCGAGCGCGGCATCCTTATGCTGGTGGAGCATCTTTACATAGGACGAGCAAGTATCACACGTTTCGCCCATGATGTTCTCATCGCCGCCGTCGATAGCGTGATAGGCAATACCTTTCTCGCTGCTGCACACAACACACTTGATGCGGAGGACATTCCATTGTGTCGCGCAAACCGAGCACGTGCAGAAACGCGTGCCGTGCGCGCCTTCCCAACCCACGATCGCGCTGGCCACGGGACCAGCGCCGCAGGACGGACAGGCCCCGTCGGCGACCCGCTGAAGGGATGCTGCGTCGAGGTGAGAGGCGAGGCGGGTAAAAAGGACCTGAACGGCGGCAGCGGCCAGCACGTGCTCGGCAATCGCATCCCGAGGAATCTCGTCGAGGAGAACGGCCTGCATCATGAGGCGACGTGCTTCCGGCCCTGCCTTCTCGACCACATCGAGGACCGCACGCGAAGAAGGCGCCAGATCGGCTGTCGCGAGCGCCTTCAGAAAGGCGTCGAACGTCCGGTCGGCCGCCTCATCGAGCTCGATCTGTCCCGTCGAGATCGGCGGCATGGTGTTCTCGCGGGCGAGCGTGAGCCGCTCGGGCGAGGGCAGAACCGGCTCGGGCAACTCCCCGAGAATGTCATGCTGAGCGCACGTAATCTGCACGAGCAGGCGCAGGTAGGGCTCGAGATCATGCCCGGGCGCCAAAGCGGCGAAACGCTCGCTGCGTGCGAGGAACACGCGCGCAGGTTCAGGGAGAACGGCGAAGGGCGGGTTCGCCACTTCGCCGATGTCCATGGGGGCCAGCGGCACGACATCGCCGGCCGGACGTCTGGAACCGTCACGCGGCATCCGAGCCTCGAGTCTTCGTCACTATAGCACTAGCCTTACTCGGCGGGCTGGGGCCCGCCGGGCTCCTTGCCGATCTCCTTGCGCAACCACTTCCGATGATGGCGCCAGGCCCAGCCACCGGTCACGGTTCCGCGCGTCATGGCACTGATCGTGCCACGAACCCAGATCGCCGCATATACGTGAATAATCCAGATCGCGATCGTCAGGACGGCCGATCCGGCATGGATGACGGCCGCCATTCGCCGCTGGTCGATCGTCGCCTTGAAGCCGAGAAGCTCCTCGAAGTAGGCAAGCCCGGCCGGCCAGAGCCCGATGCCGGTCACAAACATGACCATCACCAGGACCGCCTGGGCCCAGAAGACGAACTTCTGGCCCGCATTGTACTTGCCGACCTCGGGCAGGTACTCCTCGCGTCCCGCCAGGACATGGCGCAGACGCGCAAGCCAGACCCAGTCGGTCCTCTCCGGCAGGTTCGCTGCGAAAAAGCGCAGGAACAGTCCAAGGAAGCCAACGACCAGAACGACGCCGAGCCATGGATGGACCCAGCGCGCCGTCGGCCCGCCGCCGAAGAGCCCGGTCAGCCAGAAGAGGCTCGGATGGAACAGCGCAAGCCCGCTGATCATCAGCAGTACGAAGCTGACCGCGACAATCCAGTGGTTGATGCGGGCGCTGCCGGAGTAGCGGGGCACCTGCATGTGGGCCTCGCCATCCCTGTGCTCGGTCATGCGCCGCCTCCCCTGAGCTTCTCGGCGTTCTCCTCATCCTCTTCGGTGACGCGATTGGCGCCCGCAAGCAGATGATGGACGACGCCGAAGGCCGCGGTGATGCCAAGGAGCGCGAGGCCCGCGTATTTGCCGGCCCCCTTCCAGACTTCAACCAGCGGACTGATCCGCGGATTCTCGGCCAGGCCCGCATAGAGCGCCGGTTTGTCCAGGTGGTGCAGCACGTACATCACATGCGTCCCCTGCACACCCGGCGGATCGTAGAGACCGGCCTTCGAGTAGCCGCGCTCCTTCAGGTCCTCGACGCGCTCGGCGGCGAGCTTCTTCATGTCGTCCTTGGTGCCGAACGTGATGGCCTTCGTCGGACAGGCCTTGGCGCAGGCGGGCCCCTGACCGACGGCGACGCGGTCCGAGCAGAGCGTGCACTTGTAAGCCTTGTTATCGGCCGTCGAGATGCGGGGACTGTTGAAGGGGCAGCCCTTCACGCAGTATCCGCAGCCAATACAGTTGGCTGAGATGAAGTCGACGATGCCGTTGGAGTACTGCACGATCGCGCCGGGCGCCGGACAGGCCTTGAGACAGCCCGGATCCTGGCAGTGCATGCAGCCGTCCTTGCGGATCAGCCACTCGAGCTGACCGCGCTCGGGGTTCTCCCACTCGGTGAAGCGCATGAGCGTCCAGGCATTCGGGGAGAGATCGTGGGGGTTCTCATAGACACCCACGTTCTCCTCGATGTCCTGGCGCAGATCGTTCCACTCCATGCAGGCGACCTGGCACGCCTTGCAGCCGATGCACTTCGAGACATCGATCAGCTTGGCGACTTGAACCGCAGGCTTGGCTGCTGGCAGCGCAGCCGTTGTCGCGGAGCGCTTGGAAAGGCCAAATGCCGGTTGCAATTGAGACATGTCAGCCCTCCCTCAGCTTGTGACCGGGCCGCTGAGCGGCTCGATGTTGACGAGGAACGCCTTGTATTCCGGCGTGTTCGTATTGGCGTCGCCGACGAACGGCGTCAGCGAGTTCACACCGACCGCCTTCTTGGTCTCGCCGATGAACCCGTAGTGGATCGGCATGCCCACGTGATGGACTTTCTTCCCATCGATCATGAGCGAGGAGATCCGCTTGGAGATCACCACCTTGCCCTTGGCCGAACCGCGGTTCGACGACACGCGAACCCACTGCCCGTTCGTGATGTTCTTCTCCTTCGCAAGCTCGGGAGAGATTTCCACGAAGAACTCGGGTTGCGTAATCGCGTTGAGCTTGCTGGTCTTGGTCCACCAGTGGAAGTGCTCAGTCAGCCGATAGGTCGTCGCCACATAGGGGAAGTCCTTCGACGTACCGAACGCGGCGCCATCGGCCTTGAACACACGAGCCGCAGGGTTCGTGGACATCTTCGGGTGCAGAACGTTTGCAACCGGACTCTCGAACGGCTCGTAGTGCTCGGGGAACGGGCCTTCATTCATCATCTTGCGCGCGAAGAAGCGTGCAACGCCCTCCGCGTTCATGATGAAGGGTCCGGCATTCCGCTCCGGCGCGAGCGGCGGCGGATAATCCGGCACGTCGGCGCCGCCCCAGGCCTTGCCGTTCCACGTGATGTAGGACTTGCGCTCGCTCCACGCCTTGCCGGACGGATCCGCCGAAGCGCGGTTGTAGACAATGCGCCGGTTGGCCGGCCACGCGAAGCCCCAGTTGCCGTAGACATACTTGCCGGACGGGTCGGAATTGTCCCGACGCGCCGTCATGTTGCCGCGCTCGGTGTAGGCGCCGGTATAGATCCAGCACGCTGAAGAGGTCGAGCCGTCATCCCGGAGCTGGGCGAACGAAGCGATCTGCTGACCCGCTTTGTAGAGGGTCTTCGTCGCATCCGCCGGATCGGGAATGTCCACGAGCGCCTTGCCGTTGATCTCGCGCATGAGCTCATCGGCCGTCGGCAGCTTGGGATCCTTGTAGCTCCAGTCGACCTTCATGATCGGATCGGGAGCCTTGCCGCCCTCCTTCTGGTAGAGATCGCGAATGCGGAGGAAGAGCTCCGCCACGATGGAGATGTCGTTCCGCGACTCGCCCGGCCCCTCCGCCGCCTTCCAGCGCCAGTTGATGGTCCGCGAGGAGTTCGTGAACGAACCTTCGTCCTCGGCGAAACAAGTCGCCGGCAGCATGAACACTTCAGTCTGGATCTTCGACGGATCGACCGGGTTGGCCTCGCCGTGATTCTGCCAGAACTTGACCGTGTCCGTCTCGAGCGGATCGATCGATACCAGGAACTTCAGCTTCGATAGCCCCTCGATCAGCTTGGCCTTGTTCGGCACAGACAGTAGCGGGTTGAAGCCCTGGCAGACGAAGCCCTTGATCTGGCCTTGGTAGACCAGCTCGAACATCTGCAGCGTGTCGTAGACCTTGTCGAGCTTCGGCAGCCACTCGTAGCCGAAGTCGTTCTCGGCCGTCGCGTTCGTGCCGTACATGGACTTCAGCAAGCTCACGTAGAACTTCTTATAGTTCTGCCAGAAGCTGATCGAGTTCTGCATGAGCGGCCGGAAATTCCGGTTCGCCATGTGTGCGGCAAACGTGGGCTCGCTTTCACGCGGCTGGCCGAGATAGCCGGGCGTGGACTGCGAGAGCAGACCGATGTCCGTCAGACCCTGCACGTTCGAGTGGCCGCGAAGGGCATTTACGCCACCACCCGGAACACCGATGTTGCCGAGCAAAAGCTGCAGCATGCCCGCCGTGCGGATGGTCTGCGAGCCATAGCTGTGCTGTGTCCATCCGAGCGCGTACATGATGGTCATCGACTTCTCGCCATTGGCGGTCGATGAGATCATCTCGCAGACCTTCAGGAACTTCTCCTTCGGCGATCCGCAGATGCGCTCCACCATCTCCGGCGTATAGCGGGAGGCATGCTTCTTCAGAAGCTGGTAGACGGAGCGAGGATGCTGGAGCGTCGTATCGCGCACGACGAAGCCATCAGGCCCGATCTCGTAGTCCCAGGTATCGCGATTATAGGACCGGTTGTTCGCATTGAAGCCGGAGAACACACCCTCCTGCTCGTCGAACGAGAAGCCCTCCTTCACGATGAGCGACACGTCCGTGTAGTTCGCCACGTACTCGCGATGGATCTTGTCGTTGGTGAGCAGGTAGTTGATCACGCCGAGCAGATATGCGGTGTCGGTGCCGGCACGGATCGGACAGTAGAAGTCCGATACCGAGGCCGAGCGCGTGAACCGCGGATCGACGACGATGAGGCGCGCCTTGTTATGGTGCTTGGCTTCCGTGACCCACTTGAAGCCGCACGGATGCGCTTCGGCCGCGTTGCCGCCCATGATGAGCACGACATCGGCGTTCTTGATGTCGGTCCAGGAGTTCGTCATCGCGCCACGCCCGTACGTCGGAGCCAGACTGGCTACCGTCGGGGCGTGTCAGATACGTGCCTGGTTGTCGACTGCGACGATCCCGAGACCGCGAACAGCCTTCCAGGTCAGCCAGCCCGCCTCGTTGGAGGTGGCACAGCCGGCGAGGAAGCCCATGGTCGGCCAGCGGTTCACCGTAACGCCGTCGCGCGTCTTCTCGACGAAGTTCGCGTCGCGGTCTTCCTTCATGAGCTTCGCGATGCGTTCCATCGCGAAATCCCAGGTGACCGGCTCGAACTTGTCGCTGCCCGGCTTGCGGTGCATGGGGCGCGTGACGCGCTGCTTCGAGTGGATGAAGTCGAGGGCACCCGCGCCTTTCGGGCACAGCGTGCCGCGGTTCACGGGGTTGTCGACATCGCCCTCGATGTGGAAGATCTCGGCCTTCTCACCCTTCTTCACATCGCCGCGGCTGTACAGGATCATGCCGCAGCTCACCGAGCAGTACGGGCAGGTATTGCGGGTCTCGGTCGCTTTCGAGAGCTTGAAGGCCTGGGCCGCTTGCGCGAGCGCCACTTCAGCTCCACCGAAGCCGAAGGCTCCGATCGCCGAACCCGCAACTCCCGCGCCCGTTCCCTTCAGGAACTGACGTCGTGAGAATTGCACGTTCATTGGGTTTCTCTCCGCCTTGTCCATCGCGCCGACTTTGCGGAGATTGCCAGTCCCGCCTCGGCGCGCGTCGTACAAAGAAGACTGTCGTCTTCGAAGCCGGCCACCACACGGGCGAGACTCCTCGAATATTAGAGCTCTTACACATTGGGATTCTCATTGTAAACGCTCGTATATTTTGCGCCGCAGCAATGCCGTCTGCGTACGGAGCGGATAACCAGCTAAGTCATTAATTTCGATAATCAATCAATTCATTCCATATATCAATCAATGGCAGTTCGGCGCTTGATCGCGATCGTTGACCGTCAGCGCGATCGCACCCTACCGTCTGCCCATGACCAACCACCCTCCGGATTTCAGGGATGCGATCCCCATCCTGCGCATCTTCTCCGTCGAGAAGGCCGTCTCCTTCTACGTCGATTTTCTGGGGTTCAAGATCGACTGGGAGCACCGCTTCGGCGACAACTTCCCCCTCTATGCGCAGGTCTCCCGCTCGGGCCTGCGTCTACATCTGAGCGAGCATTACGGGGACGCCTGTCCCGGCGCCACGGTCTTCATCTGGATGCGGGGCATTGCGGCCTACCACGCGGAGCTCACCGCGAAGAATAGCCCCTACTGCCGACCGGGACTCGAGGACGCTCCCTGGGACGCCAAGGTCATGCAAGTCACCGATCCATTCGGCAATCGCTTGCGCTTCAGCGAGCCGAACAGAGAGGACGATCCCCGCGCCTGAGCTGAAGCTTTGAATATGCCCGAACTCTCCTTTCTCGCCCCGGATGTGGCCGTCTGAGGACAGCTCAAACCCGCCGATCTCGCCGGTGTGGCAAGACAGGGATTCCGCGCCATCGTCAACAACCGCCCCGAGGGCGGGGCATGGATTGGGCAACCACGCGCATCGAGCCTCGGTGAGGCAGCGACGGCGGCCGGCATCGCGTGCCATCACATTACTTTCACCATGCCGAAGCTTACGGCCGGGCACGCCCGCAACTCAACGCAGTGCTCGACAGCGTTGACGAGCCTATACTTGTTTTCTGCGCCAGCGGCTTTCGCTCGACACTGCTCTGGGCCATCGCACGCGCCGCGCGCGGCGAGCAGATCGACGATCAGCTGAAGGCTGCCGCGGCTGCCGGCCAACCGCTCGGCAAACACCGCGAGACGATCGCCCGTCTCGCCGCCGAGGTCGGCGGCCAACCGAGCCCTTCTCGATCGCACGACCGCGCCCTGAGCAGTCGGTGCGTTGATAGCTTGCACACGGTTTTGACTTGCTTACGTGGCTTCGAGACGTAGGATGCCTGCATTGATCATCGCGAGGTTTTCAGATGCATGTGCTCTCGCGAGCCATTATGGCGGCCGTAGCTCTATCTGCATTCCTGATGACGCAAGCGCAAGACGCATGGGCGCAGCGCCGGGTGGCGCTTGTCATCGGCAATTCGGCTTATAAGCACGCGTCCCTGCTACCCAATCCGAAAAACGACGCAGCGGATCTTGCCGCCGTATTGAAGCGGCTGGACTTCGAGGTCGTCGAAGGGCACGACCTCGATAAAGCC
The DNA here is from genome assembly GCA_963205015.1 of Pseudomonadota bacterium. GTDB lineage: Bacteria > Pseudomonadota > Alphaproteobacteria > Rhizobiales > Hyphomicrobiaceae. The sequence continues at coordinate 2,461 of CAUJKI010000362.1, read as the reverse complement.
TCCATGGACCGGACTATCCGCAACTTCGCCAACAAACTCGCCGGCAGTCAGATCGCACTCTTCTTCTATGCGGGACACGGCCTGCAGGTCGGCGGCCAGAACTATCTCATTCCCGTCGATGCACAACTCAACTCAGGCGCGGCCCTCGACTTCGAGACCGTGCGGCTGGACCTCATCCAGCGAACCATGGAGAGAGAATCCACGACCAACATTTTCATTGTCGATGCATGTCGCGACAACCCCCTTGCGCGAAATCTCGCGCGCGCACTCGGGACGCGATCGGCAAGCGTTGGCAGAGGCCTCGCGGCCATGGAGTCCGGCGAAGGAACGCTGATCAGCTTCTCGACTCAGCCGGGAAATGTTGCCCTCGACGGCACTGGCCGTAACTCGCCCTTCGCGGCGGCACTCATGAAGCATATTCCGACGCCGGGCGAGGATCTCCCTACGATCCTCATTAATGTCCGCAACGACGTCATGGCTGCGACGGAACGTCGTCAAGTGCCGTGGGAGCACTCGGCGTTGACGGCCAGAGTGTACTTTACGCCGCCGAAGCCGACAGGCCCGACCGTTGATCAGCAGATCGAACTCTCATTCTGGGCCTCGGTAAAGGACTCCCAGGCGCCGACGGTCCTGCGGACATATGTCGATCGATATCCCAAAGGCGAATTTGTCACGATAGCGCGTGCGCTGATCGAGCACTACGAGCGCCAAGCCAAGGCGGCGGAAGCGGAACGCGCCGAAGCCGAGAAGCGGCAAGAGGAAGCGCGCAAAGCCACGGAACTCAAACGCCTCGAGGATGAACGGCGTGCCAGAGAGGAAGCACTCGCGGCGGAACGCCGACGCGCAGTCCAGCAGAAGGACAGTGCCGCGGAAAAGGCTGCCGAGGAAAAAGCCAAACGGGAGGCTTCAGCCCGCGATGAACTGTTGCGTAAGACGCTCGATGAAGTGATCGCGGCGAGGGAAGCCGCGAAGAAGGCCGCGGAGCAGCACGCTGCGGCTTCGCAAGCTGCCCAGGAGGCAAAGCGGGCAGCCACAACTGCAATCGAAACCAAGCGCATGGAAAGCGCGGGCGGGGAACCAGCAAAGCTCGCCGCGCTGCCGACGCTGCCTCCGCCCGAAACACATCAAGGACCGTTCGACGGCCTTTGGACCGTCACGCACACCAGCTCGAACTGTCAAAACCGCAACGGTGCTTTTCGGCTTCCTGTCAAAAACGGTCAGATCGTCGGCCAGAATCGCAAGGGCACGGTCGCGGCTGGCGGTGAAGTGCGCTGGGTGACGTCAGCAGGCTATGACAATCAACCTGTGGATTGGACAGGGGTACTGAAGGGCAACGGCGGAACCGGCACATATCAACGCCGCGACAGAAAGTGCTTTGGATCGTTCAAAGCGCGCCGCGGCTAGCTGAGCCGGGCTCGGCGCTCAGCCGCCTAGAAGCTTGTTCAAATCGGGTGTCGGCACCGAACGATCGAGATAACCGAACGTGCCCTCGTTGCGCACTTCGCGCGCAGCGTCGATGAGGCCGGTCATGGCTGCACGATAGAGTGACGTTGCAAGACTGATCCGCTTGACGCCCGCCGCCGTCAGGTCGGCGACGCTGAACGAGCGCCCCTTGATCCCGACCATGAAGTTGAAGGGTCGCTTAAGGCTCGCGCATACCCGGCGCACAGCGTCGATGTCCGGCAGGCCCGGTGCGAACAGCACGTCCGCACCAGCTTGCTCGTAGGCCTTGAGGCGACGGATCGTATTCTCAAGATCCGGATTGCCGCGGATGAAGTTCTCGGCACGTGCCGTGAGCATGAACCGGAACGGAAGTGACCGCGCGGCTGCGAGCGCGGCCTCTATGCGGGAAACGGCATGGCCAAGCTCGTAGACCGGCTTGCCGGGCCCCGCGCAGTCCTCGATGGAGCCGCCGACGAGACCAACACCACCAGCGGCACGGATCGTCAGCGCAGCGTCATCCGCGCTGTCTCCGAAGCCGTTCTCGAGATCGGCCGCAACGGGCAGATCTGTCGCCTCGACAATACCCTTGGCGTGCGCGATGGCCTCCTCGCGGGAAATGCGACCGTCGGTCCGCCCAAGGACGCCGGCCGAGGCGCCGCTCGACGTCGCGAGCGCCTCGAAGCCAAGCGCGGCCAGGACGCGCGCCGACCCTGCATCCCAAGGATTGGGGATGACGAAAGTGCCGTCGCGCTCATGCAGCGCCACGAAGCGTTGTGACTTCTCTTTGATGGAAAGAGCCATGATGTGTCTCCATGCTCGTCCTCGCACTAGTCGTGCGGCAGGACCGTCCAGTAAGACCGGAGCATCGCACCCGCGATCTCCTCGGCGCCGAGCACGACGGAGGTCGCCCCGCAGCTCTCAAGATGGGCCTTCTCGGCCTCCGAATGCCCGCGGGCCAGAATGATCAGCTCGGAGTTGATCGCCCGCGCCTGCTCGACAATCTGTCCGGCCTCGAAGT
>CAUJKI010000361.1 GCA_963205015.1 Pseudomonadota bacterium | reverse complement strand
CCAGGTTCACCGGCCGCTCGCGGTCGAGATAGAACCGCGCGCGCAAGCGTTCGCCCAGCGCGCCCGCGTTCTCGCGGAGCTCGATCTGCGCGGCCAGCAGCTCCACGTCGAAGCCGGAGACCGGTTTGGGCTTGATGCCCTCGAATCGGTTGGCGCGCTTCTGGTACTGCAGCTCGTCCTGCGCGCGCGAGGCGGCCGCGCCGCCGAGCGCGGCCAGGACAACGGCGAATGCGAGCGAGCGGAGACGGGACATGACGCAGCTCCGAGGGCGACCGCCAGTGTTACCGGAGTGCCAGCTTACATCGTCCCCGTGCGGGAAGGGGCTGCCGCGTGCGAGTGGGTGCCGGGCGCAGCCCGGCGCGGCGGTGTGGACGGAATAGTATCAGCGCGCGCGAACGCTTCCCCGGCCGCGATACGCGCCCGGGTTCGCATGCGGCTGTCCCGCATCCCGGAGCGAGGCGCTCCGGGAATCCGTGCGGGTCAGCGTGACTTCAGCAGGGCATCACTGCCGGCCGAATGTCTCTTCGGCCTTCTTCATGTTGCCGCTCGCGTCGGCCATGAACTTGCTCTTGGCCTCGTTGCTGCTGAAGCAGTAGGTCTTGCCGCCGATCTGCTCGCTCACCGAGCAGTCGGTCTTCACGTGCTTGCCCATGGACAGGCCGTAGGCGCATTCCTGGTTGAACTCGCCCTGGGCGGCGAAGGCGGTGGCGGCCAGCATCGACAGCGCGATTGCGACGAGTGATTTCTTCATGACAGATCTCCGTAGTCGAGGAACGACAGGTTGCCATCACGGATGATGACGCATGCGTGCGATGGTCGAGATACGGCTTCATCGCGCCATCGTCGCGGAATGCAGGGAGCAAGGCGCGTTCCGTGGCATGCGGAGGCTTTACCCCGCACCGCTCCGCCGGGGCTGCGCCGATTGCCGATCTGCGCGGCCAGGGCGGCAATATGTGAGGAACAGGAGGAAAAGGGGGCCTGTCCTCCTTTTTGCCTTTTGTCCGGCGACCTCGCCTCATGCAAGGCGGGGATGTGACGCGTGGCTAGGTCTTGCCCGCGTAGCGCACTTCGATGCGGTAGATCATGTGCAGGCCGCAGGGCCGCGGCTCCGAGTCGACCGGTTCAAGATGTCCGGCGCAGTCGAGCTGTCCGCTCGCGCGTTTCTTTCCGGCGCCGAGCAGGCGGGTGACGATCTCTTCCAGGTGGAAGCCGCCCTGCAGGCACAGCGTGCGCGGGCAGGCGATGCCGAAGAACGCCTTGGCCGAAGGATAGAAGCTGTAGCGGCGCGGCGAGTACGTTCCCAGGTTGACGGGGTCGACGAAGGTCAGGTCGAACAGCAGTTCCTCGACGTTCGGATGCACCACGCCGAGAGCCTCGGCATGCGCGTAGGCTTGGCGCCACAGTTCGTGCTGGCGCTTGAAGGAGTCGGCTTGCTTGCTGGCCCGTTCGCGGGAAGTGAAGCGAATCGCCATCTATCGAACCGTTGCCTTTGCGTACGTCATGCCCGTCGCCGCGCCGAAAACGGCGACATTGCACCGGATGCGCGAGGCTGCGGGGCGAAATGCTCGAACCAGTCCGCGTCGAAGCGCAGCACCGGGTGTGCGGACAGCCGCTCGGCACCGGGTCGTAACGGAAAGGTGAGAGTGAATCCGTGGGTGAATGCGCAGGCACACTTGCCGTACGGGTCGCGGGACGGTTTCATGTCGAATCTCCGGGTGGTTCTCGATGGAACAGCAGGTCCGGCAGCGATCGGAAGGTCTTGGTCGTGCGTAAGCCTGCCAAGGTGGCAGGTACGCTGCAAGCCGCTGCCGGGTCATGGCGGCCGCGGGCGCGAAACGACGGACGTCCCAACGAGTACCGGCGCCGGCCCGTCGGACCGTTGCGTTCAGGCTGCGCCTGTTTTCGGATTTACACAAGTGAATTCTGCACAAGCAACGATCGATACCTCCGAACCCCGGCCGCGGCTCGGAAAGCCGGGCGCTTTGCCGCGTAGAATGTGGTCTTGTCGATCAACCGCGACGGCAGCCATGGCGCGTCGCCCCTATCGAGGTCCATCCACGTGAGAGTCAGCACCGATCCCGACTATCTGAGCGCGCGCGCGGCCAACCTGGCCAAGTATGAAGCCGAGCGCGACCAGTCCATCAGGAAGAACGAGAAGGGCGAATACAAGGAGGGCGAGTTCGAGCGTGTGCGCGATCAGCAGCGGCACGACTACGCCATCGCCATGAGCCGTGCGTATGCGCAGTTCATCGAGCGCGAGACCAGGCAGGCGATTGCCGCAGCCGCGGACACCTCGCGCGATTGACGGTGGGCAGTAGCGGGCGCTACTGCTTCACGAACTTCATCTTCATCGACTCGCCTTCGGGCGCGCCTTCGAGCACGCTGCCCTTGCGCACCAGCACCAGCGGCGGCCCACCGTCCGGGTCGGACACCGTCACCTTGTCGCCGTCCATACGGTAGGTAGCGTCGCGCGCGTCCGCCGGCGTCTGCGTGCCGCCCACGGTGATGCGCACCTTCCGGTCGGGCTTGAAGTCCAGCGAGATGTGCACCTTCGCATCGCCGGCCTTGTAGCGTCCCGACAGCACGGCCTGCGCGCCAGCCGGAGCACGCTTGGCAGGCGCAGCATCCTGCACGTCGGGACCCGCGGTTGCGGCGCCGCCCTTGCAGTAGCGGCCGAGCGGCCCGCCGCCGACGATGCAGCCCTTGTCGTCGATGGTGAAGACGCTAGTCTCGTTACCTACCGTGATCAGCACCTCCTTGCCGTCGATCTCGTAGGTGCCGACCTTGGTCATGCCCATGAAGGTGACGCGCACCTTGTTGCCCGAACGAAAGGCGAGCTTCTCGAACAGGCTGGTGCCGACCTGCTGATAGTCGCCGTCCAGGCGCGCTGCGTAGGCAGGCGATCCGGCGAAGAGGCCCGCGGCAAGGGCGACGAAGAGGCCGATGGTCGTGCAGGCACGCATGATGGCTTCTCCGCTCACTTCTTCTTCATCCGCGCGACGAAGGAATCGGGCGGACCGGCCAGCGCGCCATCCTCGTCCACGGTGAAGACCAGATC
>CAUJKI010000360.1 GCA_963205015.1 Pseudomonadota bacterium | reverse complement strand
CCGGGCGGGCCGTCGTGCGCCGCCCATCTCCGCATGCACTGAGCCGTCGCACACTTCCTCAAGGCCTAGACCGGCGCCCAGGTCGCGCACGCGTATCGCGAGCACTTCCGCAAGGGCGGTCATGATGAGGCGCCGCGCTTGGCACTCGCCATGATCGCGCTGTGCGCCGACAGCCGGGAGGAGGCCGAGCTGATCGAGAAGGCGATGCTGATCCGCTGGGCGTGGGCGGCTATGGGTATCAACAAGCCGCTCCTGACGCTCGAGGAGGCTGCTGCCTACCAGATGAGCGAGCGCGAGGCCGCGATTGCCGCTCGTGAGCGCCCACGTGCCACCATCGGCTCGGTCGACGAGGTCGCGACGCGCATCGTCGATCTCAAGACGGAATTCAATGCCGATGAAGTGGTCGTTGTTGCGATTGCGCCCGCCTATGAGATCCGCACGCGCACGCTCCGCCAACTCGCGACGGCCTTTGGTCTGCAGAAGCAGAGCTAATCCCAGTTGTGCTTGATCGGCAGGTCAGCGCGTGGAGCTTTTCCGGCGCATGGGCGCGCGTCCGATCGTCAGCGGCTCGATGCGCGTGCCGAGGCCGAGGGCGGCGGCGGCGCTCGTCAACGGTGCCCAGATCTCGCGCCTGAGCACCAGTGACATGCGCTTCGGGCGCGGTGTGCGGTCGAGATGGGCAAACGACTGGCTGCCCATCCAGGCGTGCACGGCCTGCCAGACGGACGGCGCGGCGCGACGGTTCCCGATGCCCCTCAATTGGACGATGAACGGCACGCCGACCTCGTCGTTGCGCAGGCCGAGCTCGAGCGTAGCGATCGGCTTGCCGTTGGCGCGCACACTGAAGAGACGCGAGCGCATATGCCCGAGACGCAGCGCATAGAGGTCGAGGCAGTTGCGCATGGAGGCGCACTCGGCGAACAGGTCTTCCGGGCTCTTCAACGCCACGAACTCGTAGCCCATGGCCGAGCCGTCTGCGAACCACGTGTCCGGAAAGCCGGTGCCGAGCGCGAGCAGGCCCTCGATACGCTTTCTCCAGTTGGCCGTCTCGTCGCGGGCCGAGCGGGGGCCGGTGCGTGGTGTCCAGGCCCGCCGCTGGATGCGTCCGGCCAGCGTATCGGGATGTTTGGCATAGAAGATCCAGGCGAGCGTCCAAAGGGCTTCTGTGTTGGCCGCTGCAGGCGGCGTGAGCCGCGGATGGCGGGCGAACCAGAGGGCGACGTCGCGTCCGGCCATGCGGTCCGCGAGGCTGATGAAGTCGAGCCAGGGCAGCATGGCCTCGGGCTGGCGCGGCAGCGCCGGAACGACGGTGAGGGCAAATTCCGGATCGTCGGGCAGGACCGGCAGGGGGCCGGTGAGCGCAGCGGGCGGCAGGCGGCGAAGCCAGTAGGGGAGCGCCAGCATCTGCGCCGCCGCCTTGAGCTTCTTTCCGGCGAGGATGGCATCGAGCGCGGCGTACCGGCGCTCGGGCGTCGCATAGTCGGTTGCCAACGCGAACAGCAGCGCGGGAAACGAGGTCGCGAGGTCGCCAATATTGCGGTCGCCCTCGGCGAACTCGGCGATCTGGGCACCATAGGGCGCGGGGAAGGTCTGCCGGTGCGCCTCCGGCGCCCCGCCGCCATCATTCGCGCCGGGCGGTTGCATCTGGCTGCAACGCAAGACCATGCCGCCTGCCTCCGCTCCGCGCCTCAGACGAAGCAACCTGCCCCGTCCGCCTGACGCGCACGGCTAGAGCTACAAGATGGCGAAAGCGGGTGCGGCCTGCCAGGGGCGCGCCGTTTTCTACAGCCCTGGCATGCAGTCCCGGCCCCTCACCCGCGGACCGCTTTAGGCTGAAGGGATCATTCCTGTAGATATTGCGGCACTTGATCGCGCCCGCGATCTGTTGGAGAACGGGGCGCAAGCAACCAGGGAACCGCCGATGGCTATCCTCGTCGACAAGAGCACCAAAGTCATTTGTCAGGGCATCACGGGTAGCCAGGGCACATTCCATACCAAGGCTGCGAAGGCCTACGGCACCCGGGTCGTCGGTGGCGTGACGCCCGGCCGCGGCGGCTCCAAGCACCCCGATCCCGAGCTTGCCGACGTCCCGATCTTCGATACGGTCAAGCAAGCCCGGGAGGCGACCGGCGCCACGGCGACCTCGATTTACGTGCCCCCGCCATTCGCCGCGGATGCCATCCTGGAGGCCATAGACGCCGAGTTCCCGCTCATTATCTGCATCACCGAGGGCATTCCGGTGATGGACATGATCAAGGTCAAGCGCGCGCTCACCGGCAGCTGGTCGCGCCTCATCGGTCCGAACTGCCCCGGCGTGCTCACGCCGAACCAGTGCAAGATCGGCATCATGCCGGGCAATATCTTCAAGAAGGGCAATGTCGGCATCGTCTCGCGCTCCGGCACGCTGACCTATGAGGCCGTCAAGCAGACCAGCGACGCGGGGCTCGGCCAGTCGACGGCAGTCGGCATCGGCGGTGATCCCGTCAAGGGCACGGACTTCATCGACGTGCTCGACATGTTCCTTTCCGATGCCGAGACCGAGGCGATCATCATGATCGGCGAGATCGGCGGCTCCTCCGAGGAGGACGCCTGCGAGTTCATCCGGCGCGAGGCGGCCAAGGGCCGCTCCAAGCCCATGGCCGGCTTCATTGCCGGCTCGACGGCCCCTCCGGGACGGCGCATGGGGCACGCCGGCGCCATCATCTCGGGCGGCAAGGGCAAGGCCGAGGACAAGTTCGAGGCGATGCGCTCCGCCGGTATCGCCGTCGCCGACAGTCCGGCGAGCCTCGGCACGACGCTGCTCACCGCGGCCAAGAGCTGAGGCCCAGCCGAGCATCTTGGGGTTCGCGGTCGGGTTCACGGTATGTCAGGCTTTTAAGCATTCTAGTCGCGCCTGCAGCGTGGCGCGGAGTGTCGGCTGCGCGCGCCTGAAGAACGTGCACCAAAACGTCACGCGCAGTCAGTAAGGTCTGGCATCCGTGATGGAATCGCGGCACCTCCACCCATTGCATCCTGCGCGGGGTGCACCGATCTAAAGACTACTCACGTGGTCGGATATGGTCTAAGGAACGCCGCAATCTTAAGCCGGATGCGCCGCATACCGGAGATCTTCGTGCGCCCGGCACAAAAGGTCACAACAGGACGAAACCGCAGATGTCTCGCCAGGAATCGAACCAAGCCTTTGCACTCACTTCTTTTTTGAATGGTGTGAACGCTGCCTACATCGAAGAGATGCAGGCTCAGTACGAGCGCAATCCGGGTTCTGTCAGCGACCAGTGGCGGCTATTTTTCCAGAGTCTCCAAGAGGAGCAGGCGCGGCAGGGCGGCGACGCCAGCAGCAACGGCGGGCCATCCTGGGGGCGGACACTGGAGGAACTGCAGGCGTCGTCTCCGAGTGCGTCGGGCGAGCTCGTCGCCGCGCTGACGGCGGACTACGGTGCCTCCGAGCGGGACGTGCGCGAGAAGCTCGGCCAGCGCGCCCAGACCTACGGCTATGAGCTGTCGCCGGCCGCTTCCTACCGCGCCACGCAGGACAGCCTCCGCGCGCTGATGCTGATCCGCGCCTATCGCGTGATGGGCCACCTCGCCGCCGACCTCGACCCTCTCGGCATCACCGAGCGCAAGATCCACAAGGAGCTGCGCCCCGAGACCTACGGCTTCACCGAGGCCGACCTCGATCGCCCGATCTTCATCGACAAGGTGCTCGGCCTCGAGACCGCGACCATGCGCCAGATCCTGCGCATTCTGCGTCGCACCTACTGCCGCCACATCGGCATCGAGTTCATGCACATCACCAGCCCGCTGCAGAAAGCGTGGCTGCAGGAGCGCATCGAGGGCCAGGACAAGGAGATCACCTTCACGCCTGAAGGCAAGCGCGCAATCCTCAACAAGCTGATCGAATCGGAATCCTTCGAGACCTTCGCCGACGTCAAATACACCGGCACCAAGCGCTTCGGGCTCAACGGCGGCGAGGCGATGATCCCGGCGCTCGAGCAGATCATCAAGCGCGGTGGTCAGCTCGGCGTGAAGGAGATCGTCTTCGGCATGGCGCACCGCGGGCGCCTCAACGTCCTTGCCAGCGTCCTGAGCAAGCCGCTGCGTGCGATCTTCAACGAGTTCAAGGGCGGTTCGTTCAAGCCTGACGACGTCGAGGGTTCGGGCGACGTGAAGTACCACCTCGGTGCTTCCTCTGACCGGGAGTTCGATCAGAACAAAGTCCACCTTTCGCTGACCGCCAATCCCTCGCATCTCGAGATCGTCGATCCGGTGGTGCTCGGTAAGGTGCGCGCGAAGCAGGATCAGCATGGTTGCAAGCCGGGCGAGCGCCAAGCGGTACTGCCGCTGCTCATCCACGGCGACGCGGCCTTCGCGGGGCAGGGCGTGGTCGCGGAATGCTTTGGCCTCTCCGGCCTCAAGGGACACCGCACGGGCGGCTCGATCCACTTCGTCATCAACAACCAGATCGGCTTCACCACCAACCCGCGCTATTCTCGTTCGTCGCCCTATTGCACGGACGTCGCCAAGATGGTCGAGGCGCCGATCTTCCACGTCAACGGCGACAATCCGGAAGCCGTGGTCCACGTCGCCAAGATCGCGACCGAGTTCCGCCAGCGTTTCCAGAAGCCGGTCGTCATCGACATGGTTTGCTACCGCCGCTACGGGCACAACGAGTCCGATGAGCCGGCGTTCACGCAGCCGCTGATGTACCGCAAGATCCGCGCGCACGCGACGACCTCGCAGATCTACGCCAAGCAGTTGATCGAGGAAGGCGTCGTCTCGGCCGAGGAAGAGACCGCGCTGCGCCAGAACAATCGCGCCCGCCTCGACGAGGAAATGGCCGCTGCCGAATCCTACAAGCCGAACAAGGCCGACTGGCTCGACGGGCGCTGGTCCGATATCGGCTTCGCCGATGACGAGGCGCGACGCGGCGATACCGGCGTCGATCTCGACGTGCTCAAGGACGTGGGGCTTCGCATCACCAGCGTCCCGCAGGACTTCAACGCCCACAAGACGATTCAGCGCCTGCTCGATCGCCGCCGCGAGATGATCGAGAGCGGCGATGGGATCGACTGGGCGATGGCTGAACACCTCGCCTTCGGTACGTTGCTCAAGGAAGGTTTCGCGGTCCGCCTCTCGGGGCAGGATGTGGAGCGCGGCACGTTCTCGCAGCGTCACTCGGTGCTGATCGACCAGGAGAGCGAGCGCCGCTACACACCGCTCAAGTATGTATCGCCTGATCAGGGGCGCTTCGAAGTCATCAACTCGATGCTCTCGGAAGAGGCGGTGCTCGGCTTCGAGTACGGCTATACGCTCTCCGAGCCGATGGCGCTGGCCATGTGGGAAGCCCAGTTCGGTGACTTCGCCAACGGCGCCCAGGTGGTGTTCGACCAGTTCCTGTCGTCGGGCGAGCGCAAGTGGCTGCGCATGTCAGGCCTCGTCTGCCTGCTGCCGCACGGCTACGAAGGACAAGGTCCGGAGCATTCCTCGGCGCGCCTCGAGCGCTATCTCCAGATGTGCGCGGAGGACAACTGGCAGGTCGCCAACTGCTCGACGCCGGCAAACTACTTCCACATCCTGCGACGCCAGTTGAAGCGCAAGTTCAGGAAGCCGCTGATCCTGATGACGCCGAAGTCGCTGCTGCGCCATAAGCGTGTTCTCTCGCGGCTCGACGATATGGGCCCCGGCACCACGTTCCATCGCGTCCTGTGGGACGATGCGCAAGCGCGGGAAGGCGAGAAGATCAAGCTCGCCGCCGACGACAGGATCAAGCGCGTCGTGATGTGCTCGGGGAAGGTCTACTACGACCTTTACGAGGCGCGCGACGCGGCCGGTATCGACGATGTCTACATCCTTCGCGTCGAGCAGTTCTATCCGTTCCCGGCCAAGTCGCTCATCACCGAGCTGTCGCGCTTTGTGAAGGCCGAGATGGTCTGGGCCCAGGAGGAGCCGAAGAACATGGGCGCGTGGTCGTTCATGGAGCCCAATCTTGAATGGGTGCTCGATCAGGTCGGCGCGACGCACCAGCGCGTGCGCTATGCTGGCCGGCCTGCTTCGGCCGCGACGGCGACCGGCCTCGCCAAGAAGCACGCCGAGGAGCAGAAGTCGGTAGTCGATCAGGCACTGCTCTGAAGGCGACTGCCTCGGTTATTACGTAGGAATGTGCGCGGCCGATCCGCAGCCGCGCCGTGAAGGGCTGATGAGATGGCGATCGATATCAAAGTGCCGACGCTCGGTGAATCCGTGACCGAGGCGACGCTTGCCAAGTGGTTCAAGAAGGCGGGTGAAGCGGTCGCCGTCGACGAGCCGCTGTGCGAGCTCGAAACGGACAAGGTGACGGTCGAGGTGTCCGCTCCCGCGAGCGGTGTGCTTGCCGAGCTTGCCGTGGAGGAGGGCGCCACTGTCGCGGTCGGCTCGGTTATCGGGCGCCTGAAGGAAGGCGAAGCTGCCGCTGCAAAGGCACCGGCCCCTGCCAAGGCCGCGCCGGCTGCCGCTCCTGCCGCACCCAAGGCCGAGACCAAGGCCTCGCCGAAGCCTGCACCCACCGCCTCGGGTCCGGCCATGCCGCCGTCGCCGGCTGCCGGCAAGATCATGAAGGAGAAGG
>CAUJKI010000359.1 GCA_963205015.1 Pseudomonadota bacterium | reverse complement strand
ATCAGTATCGTTCTGATTCAAGATGCGTGCTGGAGCTTGGAGGCCAGCACGCATGGCAAAGCCCTATTCCGCTGACCTGCGCACGCGTGTCGCTGCGGCCATCGCCGCAGGCGAGACCTGCCGCTCGATCGCGGAGCGTTTTGATATAGCGCCCTCGACAGTCGTGAAATGGTCGAAGCGTGTGCGCGATACCGGCAGTCCAGCGCCGGCCAAGTTCGGTGGCTATCGGGCCTGCATCCTCGCGCCGCATCGCGCCTTCATTCTCGCCGAGATCGAGAAGGTGCCGCATCTGACCTTGTACGGTCTGAAGGACCTGCTGGCGAGGCGGGGCATCATGGTCTCCCACGATACCGTCTGGCGCTTCCTGCGTCGGGAAGGGCAATCGTTCAAAAAAAACGCTCTTCGCGGTTGAACAGCAACGCCCCGATGTTGTCCGGCGGCGCGAGCGCTGGCAGCGAGCGAGGTATCATCTCGACCCCGCCCGCCTCGTCTTCATCGACGAGACCTGGATCAAGACCAACATGGCGCCGATCCGCGGCTGGGGCTGGAAGGGCAACCGCCTGCTCGGCTTCGCGCCCGATGGACGCTGGCGTACACTCACGTTCCTTGCAGCTCTCAGGATTGATGCACTGACAGAGCCCTGCGTGGTCGACGGGCCGATCAACGGGACGATATTTCGCGGCTACGTCGAGCAGTTCCTGGTGCCAACGCTCAGGCCAGGCGACATCGTGGTGCTCGACAACCTCGGCAGCCATCGTTCGCGCGCGATCCGCACGGCGATCCTCGACGTGGGGGCGAAGCTCGCGTTCCTTCCGCCCTATTCGCCCGACCTCAACCCCATCGAGCAGGTCTTCGCGAAGGTGAAGCACTGGATGCGGATGGCGCAGGCCCGAACCGTCGACGCCATCCACGAACACATCGCCGAGCTAGTCGCCGCCGTCTCACACAGCGAATGCGAGAGCTATCTCAGGAACGCAGGATATGATTCCAGCTAAACCTGAAAGACTCTAGCTAGTTCGACCGCACCGTCCATCTCCGGAGACGACATGAACCACGCCATGGCATGGGCCCTCGCAGGGGTGGCACAACGGATGCCGCGCGTCGTGCGTGAGCATAAAGTGTTGCGCGTGGCAGGTTGGATGCGGAGCGAGGCCCCAGAGGAGGCGGCAAAGCTCGGCGACGCTGTCCTCGCCGGGGCAGTTGGCATTATGCTGCCGGCGGCTCGCCGATGACCCTGGCCTGACGCAGTTCGGTCAATTGGACCCCATCCATCCCAAGCCAAGTGCTCAACACATCCTCGTTGTGCTCTCCCAGCAGCGGCGCTGGTTTCAACGCAGGCGCACTGCCACCATGCAGCACGGGCCACGTTGGCATCTTGAATTGACCATTGCTTGGATGGTGCATCGTTTGCATGACGCCGCGCACCTCGAAATCAGGCTCGTTCTGCAGCTCAAGGGTATCGAAGACAGCACCGGCAGGCACACCAGCTTCTCCAAGTACCCGCATGGCGCTGCGCTTATCGAGCTGCCGGCTCCAGGTCGCGATCATGTCATCGATTTCCGCCTCCCTCTCGCGACGCGCTGCCGGCGTTTCGAAGCGCGGGTCCCCAATCAGCTCGCGTCGACCGATGACCTCCAGGAGCCGGTGCCAATGCTCGAGCCTGCCGCGCCCCGTGTAGATGTAAACGTAATCGTTAGGCCCGCCGGGCTTGCACGGAAATACACCGCTCGGTGGGTTGGCGGGCACCTTTGCCCCAACCCGAGGCTGAGGCTGCCCGGTCGCCTTCTGGCTCGAAAGTCCCCAGCGAATGAAGTGCAACATGGCATCCTGCATCGCGACCTCTATGCGCTCGCCACACCCCGTTGCCTGACGCCGGTACAGGGCGCCCAGCACGCTGATGAGAAGCAACATCCCCGACCCGGTGTCACCGATCGTGATGCCTGGTTTTGCCGGCAGGCCATTCTTCTCACCCGTTATGCTCATGAGACCACCGCAGGCCTGTGTCGTCATGTCGAATGAGAGAAAGTCCTGATAGGGACTGCCGGCACCGAATCCTTTCACCTGGCCATAGACGATGGATGGATTGATCGCCTTGATCGTCTCGTAGCCGAGCCCGAGCTTGTCGATCGTGCCCGGAGCGAAGTTCTCGAGAAAGACGTCGGCCTTACCTGCGAGATCCTTCACAAGCTGAAGACCACGCGGCGTCTTTATGTCGATGGAAACCGACTTCTTGTTCGCGTTGAACATCAGAAAATACCAAGAGTCCTTGCCAGGCAGGCGTTCGAAGCCGCTCCGGGTCGGGTCGCCGCCGCGCGGGTTCTCGATCTTGATCACTTCGGCGCCAAACCAAGCCAATACCTCGCTGCAAGCCGGACCAGCCTCGAACTGGGTCATATCCAGAACCCGGACTCCCTTGAGAAAGCCGACGTCTGCCTGCTCATGTGACATGGTTTCGCTCTACTCCGTCTGATGCGTGCGCTTGTCGACTGGCCGAGCAAGCGGGCACGGCTAGCGGCCGACAAAAACTTGCTTGCGCTTTTCCGCGAAGGCCTTGACCGCCTCGGCGTGATCCTCGGTGAATGTGCACCGCGCGTTGTGGAAGGATTCGAGGTCCAGGCACTGGGCGAGAGAGAGACCTTGCTCGGCTGCGTTTATATTGCGCTTGATATAGCCGTACGCGACGCTCGGCCCAGCCGCCAATGTTGCTGCCAGCGCCTTCGTCTCCTTCTCCAAGTCAGCATCGGCGACAACACGATTGACCAGCGCAAGACCGAGCGCCTCCTCCGCAGTCAAGGTGGGAGAGAAGAACATCAGCTCCCTTGCGCGCGCAGGCCCGACGAGCATCGTCAAGAAGTAGGTAGCGCCGTAGTCGCCCGAGAGGCCCACTTTCGAGAACGAAGGCGTGAACTTCGCGGTGTCGCTGGCAATGCGCATATCGCAGGCCAACGCGAGCGACATTCCCGCACCCGCAGATGCGCCTCTCACGCTCGCGATCGTGGGCTTTGGCATTTCGTGCAACAGGCGTGCGATCTCTACACGTTCGCGCAACGACTCTGCCCGGCCCTCGACCGTGTTCTCACGTGCGGGGCGATCGGCCATCGTCCCGACATCGCGGCCGGCGCAGAACCCTCGCCCGGCTCCGGCGAGCACAATAGCGCGGACATCCGCATTGGCTGCGGCGGCCCTCAGTGCCGCCAGCAGTTTCTCGTTCAACTCCTGGGTTAGCGCATTGAGACGTTCGGGCCGGTTCAGCGTGAGCGTCGCGACGCCGGCATGAAAGCTCTCGAGAAGAACCGAGCTCATAGCACCGCCCTTTCAGTCACGTTGCCATTGCACCGGAGGGAGCAGCGCCCAAGGCGCCCGATGCACGCAGCTTCTCCAGCTCGGCGTCCTTGAAGCCCCATTCACGCAGGGCCAGCTCGGTGCTTTGTCCGGGATTTTCCGGCGGCGTCGGGATTGCCGGCTTCGTGCGGCTGAAGCGTGGTGCCGGCCCCGGCTGAGTTACGCCATCGACCTCAATGAATGTGCCTCGTGCCTTGTTGTGCGGATGGTTCGGGGCTTCCGCCATCGAGAGAACCGGGGCGAAGCAGGCATCGGTCTTCTCCAGCAACTCGCACCACTCTTGACGTGACTTGGTGCGGAATACGGCTGCCATCCTGGCTTTGGCATCTTCAGCGGGAAGCTTGTCGAGAGGCGGCTCCTCCTTGTCGAGGCCTACAATCTCTAGAAGCTGATCGCGGAACTTCTTCTCGATCGGCCCGACCGATATGTACTCGCCATCGGCACAGGCATACACTTCCCAGTAGTAAGCGCCGCCGTCCGTTATGTTGCTGCCGCGCTCGGCGGTAAAGCCACCATAGGCATGCATGCCGTAGAACGGCGTCATCAGGAATGCCGCGCCATCCACCATCGCAGCGTCGACGACCTGGCCCTTGCCGGATGTCTTGGCCTCCAACATCGCGCATACGAGACCAAATGCGAGGAACGCGGCCCCGCCGCCGAAATCACCGATCAGATTGAGCGGCGGCGTCGGCGCCTGCCCCTTGCGACCAATGGCATGAAGCACGCCGGTCAGCGCGATATAGTTGATGTCATGGCCGGCCGCTTGCGAGAGCGGACCTTCCTGCCCCCATCCGGTCATGCGCCCGTATGCAAGCCGCGGATTCCGCTCCAGACAAACGTCAGGCCCCAGG
>CAUJKI010000358.1 GCA_963205015.1 Pseudomonadota bacterium | reverse complement strand
CATCATGACGCCTGACGCGTGCGACAATGGGGCTGCGTGGAGCACGACGTCGTCGGGGCCGGTGTGCGTGTAGAGATCCATCAAGTGGTTGCGGATGACCACGAGCCAGTTGCGCTGGGAGAGGACGACGCCCTTGGCCCTGCCGGTAGTTCCTGACGTGAAATAGATGCTGTGCAAGTCATCTTCCCCGACTTCCCAGGTCGGCCCATCCGCCGGCGCCGCAGCAATCAAATCCTCGTAGCGTACCGCCCAACGGGGGGCATTGCCGACGCAGATGTAGTGCTCGATGTCGAGGCTTGGACGCAGTCCCTCGACGACCGCCGTGTGCTTCTCGCCGAATACCAGGACGCGCGCCTCGCAATCCTGCAATGCCTGGAGATGGGCCTGGGCATCGGAGCGTGCATTCAACAACGAGCGCACGAAGCCGAAACGTGCGGCGCAGAGATCGAACTCGATGATCTCGATGGCATTGTACTGAAGCGTTGCAATACGGGAGCCGCGCTCCATGCCGAGCGCGATCAGAGCATTGCCGAGACGCCGGCTGCGTTCGTCAGCCTCTTTGAACGTAAGCCGGCGCTCAGGATCGCTGAAGGCGATCCGACTGCCGAACTTGCGCACAGCGCTGTCGATGACTTGACCGAGATTCATCTCTGCAACTCGTAGTTGGCGGCTACGATGTCGACAACGCCGCGCGCATTCCGGGCTTCAGCTCGCAAAAGCGGATATTCCTGTCTGCGAGCGGCCGAGAACCAATGCGTGCACATCGTGCGTCCCCTCGAGGGTATTGACGGTCTCCATGTTCATGACATGGCGGATGATATGGAACTCGTCGGAAATGCCGTTCGCGCCGTGCATATCTCGGGCGAGCCGTGCGATCTCCAGTGCCTTTGCCGCGCAGCTCCGCTTCAACAGCGACAGCATTTCCGGGGCGGCCTTTCCCTGTTCGCGCAACCGGCTCACTCGCAGGCACGACTGTAGTGCCAGTGCAATATCGGATTGCATATCGGCAAGCTTGCGCTGCACGAGCTGGCTCGCCGCGAGAGGGCGTCCAAACTGGCTTCGGTCGAGCGTGTAGGTACGTGCCGCGTGCCAGCAAAACTCCGCCGCGCCTATGGCGCCCCAGCAGATGCCGAAACGGGCGTTGTTCAGACAGGAAAGAGGTGCGTTGAGACCGCGTGCATAGGGTAAGCGATTCTGCTCGGGGACGAATACGTCCTCCATGACGATGAAGCCGGTTGGCGAGGCGCGAACCGAGAATTTCCCCTCAATCTTGGGGGCTGACAGGCCTGCCATACCCTTCTCGAGCAGGAAGCCGCCGACGCGTCCGTCGTCGTCCTTGGCCCAAACCACGAAAATGTCGGCGATCGGCGCGTGCGTGATCCACTGCTTGGTGCCGCTCAACCGGTAACCGTTGGGCACCGACTTGGCGCGCGCGCGCATCGACCCCGGATCGGAACCGTGATCGGGCTCAGTGAGGCCGAAGCAGCCGATCAGCTCCCCCGTGCGCAACTTCGGAAGAAGCTTGGCTTTCTGCTCGGGCGAGCCGAAGGCATCAATCGGCGCCATGACGAGGCCCGATTGGACGCCGACGGCGGAGCGGAACGACGTATCGACGCGCTCCAATTCGCGCGCGATCAAGCCGTAGGCGACGAAGCCGATGCCGGCGCAACCATAGTCATGAAGATTGCAGCCAAGAAACCCCAGCTCTCCAAACTCGCGCATGACTTCGATGTCGAAGCCTTCGTGGCGGTTCAGTTTCAGGATGCGCGGCAGGAGTTTCGACTGAGCGAAATCCCGCGCCGTGTTCCGGATCTGGCGCTCCTCCTCGGTCAATTGGTCCTCAAGGAGGAACGGGTCGTCCCAGCGGAACAGGGAGCTGTCCAACCCGCCAGTTCTGGTGGCCGCTGCACGCTCTGTTGTAATCGTGGTGCTCATGAGGATTTAGTTCTCGACTCTTGTCGGAATTAGTCGTTCGCAGTGGCAGGCAGGACTTCAGCTTCCATCGAGGTCATGGACGTCGCTGAAGAAGAGTTCCTTCCATGAGGCGGGCTTGGCGGAGAGGCGGCCGACCTTGTGCAGGAAGTCGGACCACTTGGTGATGTTGCGAGGATGAACCGTGTAGTCGAGGTCCAGTACCCCATTCGTTTTGCGATTGAGGATCTCGAGAAGCTCCGCCTGGCTCATCTTGCTGCCACTCAGCTCCCGATAGATGCTGGCAGCCTTCGCCTTGTCAGTGGTTGCAATCTCAGCTCCTTCCTTGGCGGCGGCGAGGAATGCGGCAAAGGCCTTCGGGTTCTCCTTGCGGAACTGAGACGTCGCCCAGTAGACGTCGAGAATGGTGCCATTGCCCATCACTTCGTACGACGTGATGACCGTGCGAATGTCTGGATGACGCAACTGCTCATTGGAGAAGGGCGGCGCGGTGAAATTGCTGGTAATCCCACCGCTGCCCGAGATGAGCGCAGCTGCCGAAGCCGGATTGGGCATCGAGACGGTCAGTGCGTCGAGCTTTGCATAGTTGGCGTCGCCGAACTTTTGGGCCGCGGCCATCTGCAGAACCAGAGCCTGAGTCGAGACGCGCACGGCCGGCACGGCGATGCGATCCTCCGATGAGAAGTCCTCGAGCTTGCGAACTTTCGGGTTTCTCGTGTTGAGGAACATGTTCGCGGCGGCGAAGCCGGCAATCGAAAGCACCGGGTTCGATGTATCGCGCGTCTTCGCCCAGAGCGTCAGCGCGCCGCCGACGCCGCCGGCGGCAATGTCGATGCCGCCGCTGAGGAGCGCATCGTTCATCGGACCGGCTCCAGAGATTTTCGGGTAGGAGACCTTGAGATCGGCAATCCCGAGCTTGGCGGCGTGCTTCTCCACCAGCCGCTCATGCTCCATGATCATGATCGGCAGATAGACGAGGCCGGTCTGGTAGGCGATCCGGAGTTCAGACTTCTCAGCCCGGGCGGGGGTTGGGCCGGCAAGTGAGGCGGCAATGCAGAATGCGGCCCAGATGGCGGTGACAGTTCGCATCCGCGGGCGTGCGGCATAGATCGACATGGCGCTTCTCCCCAAACTGACACAGGCTTTTTGCTCTTAGTGTCATTGAAGCTAGCGAAGTGTCGATCGATGAAGAAATGGATATTTCACATTCCATTTATTCGATTGGTGAATGTAAGGGCGCTCGGCTCGCAGCGATTTCATCCCCGGAGGGCGTGCGGCGGATGTAATCAGAGGCGCCGGCAGAGCTCGATGATGGCGCTACGCAACCAGCGGTGACCAGGATCCTTGTCGAGCCCGTTGTGCCAGAAGAGGTAGACGGGGACGGCCGGTAGCTCCACCGGCGTCCTGAGCACGCGAAGCCGGAAATTATCCGCGAAGACGTCGGCCATGCGCCGCGGCAGCGTGCATAGCAAATTACTCTTCTGGACGATCAAGGGCATCGAAATGAAATGGGGAACGTGTGCGACGATTGTCCGCGCGAGCTGCAGGCGCTCGAGTGCGCGATCGACGACCGGCACCGTCGATGTGCGCGGCGTCAGGGCGATGTGGGGAATGCTCACGTAGTCGGTCAGGTTGATATGCTCGCCAGCGACGGGATGATCCGTGCGTGCCATAGTCACCAGCGTGTCTTCAAGAACCTGCTGAGATGTAAATCCTTTTGCGCGCATGCGGAAGAAATCGAATGCCATGTCGACAGAGCCGTCCAGCAGCTCGCCCTGAAGGCGCAGGCCCGGTTCCGAACGAATCCGCACGGATACGCCGGGCGCCATGCGGCCCAGCCAGTCGAGCAGGCGCGGCAGTATCACCACCTCGCCGTAGTCCTCAGCCGCGATCACGAATGTTCGTCTCGATGAGCCGAGGTCGAATTCGTGCGGGCTGCGCAAGCCGTTCTGGATGAGATCGAGTGCCTGCCGGATCGGTTCGGCAAGCTGAAGGGCGCGCGGCGTCGGAACCATCCCCTGGGAGGTACGCTTGAACAGCGGGTCGCCCACCGCCAGTCGCAGCCGCGACAGCGCATTGCTCATGGCCGGTTGGCTCAATCCCACCCTTTTGGCCGCCCGCGTGAGGTTGCGCTCGGTCTGGAGCGCGTCGAACACGGTCAGCAGGTTCAGGTCCAGCTGGCGCAAGTTCATGTTATCAATAATTCTCATTCGGACATTCCATTTGAGAAATATCTAGTCGCTTGATACTGCGCTACCCAAGCCATGGCAAGGCGACCTCACGTGGTGGCCTGACGAATGCGATGGCGCATTCGGGAGCGCACTCATGAGTTCAGTGGCATCGGCGGCGCAAATCGTCGGGGTAGTCGGAGCTGGGGCGATGGGGCGCGGCATTGCCCAGGTGGCGGTGCTCGGGGGGCTGGATACCATCCTCTACGACAACCGTCCCGGCACCGTCGAACAGGCGCGCGACTTTATCGCGGGCATGATCGCGAGGATGGTCGACAAGGGCACGCTGAAACGCCCCGAGGCCGACGCCGCGATTGCTCGGCTCACGCTGAAGACAGACATCCGTGACTTGGCGCATTGCGACGTGGTGATCGAGGCCGTCGTCGAGGATCTTGCCGTCAAGCAGAGTGTCTTCGCCGACCTCGAGAAGGTCGTGTCGGAGAGCTGCATCCTGGCATCGAACACGTCTTCGCTGTCGATCACGACGATCGCCAGTGCCTGCGCGCGACCGGGCCGTGTGGCGGGAATGCATTTCTTCAATCCCGTACCGCTCATGCGGCTTGTCGAGATCATCAGCGGCGTACGCACGGACGGGCGCGTCGCCGATGCGCTCACGACGCTGGCGCGACGCATGAAGCGCGAGCCCGTGCAGATCGCCGACGCGCCGGGCTTTCTCGTCAATCAGGTCGGGCGTGGTTACACGATCGAAGCGGCCCATATCGTTTCCGAGGGCATCGCGGATTTCGTGACCGTCGACCGGATCATGCGCGAGGGCGCCGGGTTTCGCATGGGGCCGTTTGAGCTGATGGATTTGACGGGCCTTGACGTCACGCATCCTGCAACAGAGCAGATATTCGCTCAGTTCTACGGCGAACCCCGCTTCCGACCTGCCGGCCTGATGCGGGCGCGAATGCTGGCTGGGGTTCTCGGGCGCAAGACCAAACGCGGATTTCATTCCTACGAGGCAAGTGATGCAACTGTGCCAACGCGCCCCGCGCGGCGTGTGCCGGACGAACTGCCGCCCGTATGGATCAGCCGCGCCGAGCCGCAGGCGCAAAAGCTACTCGATGAGCTGCTGCAGGGTGCTGGCCTCGCAATCGAGAATGCGGATCGGCCTTCATCGACGGCGCTTTGCCTGGTTACGCCTATAGGTACGGATTGCACCACTGCTGCGATTGAGCAGGGCCTCGACGCCAGCCGGACGGTCGCCGTCGACACGATGTTCGGACTTGCGAAGCACGTGACGCTGATGAGCAATCCACGTACTTCGCGTTCGGCAATCGATGCTGCAGCACATTTCTTTTCGGAAGCAGGTCGCGCGGTCAGTGTCATCCATGACAGCCCGGGCTTCGTCGCGCAACGCATCATCGCCATGATCGTCAACATCGCCGCGGAGGTGGCGCAGCAGGGCACGGCTAGTCCTGCCGATGTCGACAATGCAGTGGTGCTCGGTCTCGCCTACCCAAAGCCGCCACTGACGGGATTCGGCGACGGGCTCGGCGCGACGACCATCGAACGGGTTCTGCGCGGCATTCATGATCTCTATCTCGACCCGCGCTACCGCCCGAGCGTCTGGGTAACGCGACGCGCCCGGCTCGGCATGTCGCTCGGGCAATCCGAAGAATCCGCCATCTGACGAGGAGACTGACGTGCTTCAGGCCTACATCTATGACGGCGTGAGAACTCCGTTCGGTCGCCAGGGCGGAGGTCTCGCGCATATTCGACCGGACGACCTCCTGGCTGTTACCATCCGCGAGCTCGTCGCGCGCAAGCCAGCACTTGCAGAGGCGGTCGAGGATGTCGTTGTCGGTTGCGCCAACCAGGCCGGCGAGGACAGCCGGTGTGTTGCGCGCCACGCGGCCCTCGCCTCCGGTCTTCCGGTCTCCGTCGGCGGTACGGTAATTCAGCGCAATTGCGGCAGCGGTCTTGGCGCCATCGCATCTGCCGCGCACGCGATCACGAGCGGCGAAGGTAGCGTGATGATCGCAGGCGGCGTCGAGAGCATGAGCCGGGCGCCGTTCGTCGTGGCTAAATCGGAGCAGGCCTTCGGCAAGGACTTCAAGGTCTTCGATTCGGCGGTGGGTGCGCGTTTTCCCAATCCGGCGATCGAGGCGACCTTCGGGGCCGACACGATGCCCAAGACCGCCGACAATCTTGCCATGGAGTACGATATCTCGCGAGACGCAGCGGACGCCTTCGCGCTTCGCTCGCAGCAACTCTACGCAAAAGCGCTGAAAGCAGGTTCATTCGGCGAGGAAACGTGCGAGGTCGCGGTGCCTGTGCGCAGGGGGCCGCCGAAAATCGTGTCGGCAGATGAGCATCCGCGTCCGGCAACGACCATGGAAGATCTTTCGCGCCTTCGTCCTCTTCACGCAGGCGGGGTGACGACAGCGGGGAATGCTTCCGGTATCAATGACGGAGCCGTCGCGCTGGTCGTCGGTGGGCGCGACATCGCCGACAAGCTCGGCTGGGCTCCGCAGGCGCACATTCGCGCGACGGCGATCGCAGGGGTAGAGCCTCGCGTCATGGGAATTGGCCCCGTGCCGGCATCCAAAAGGGCCCTCGATCGGGCCGGTCTTTCCCTCCAGGATATGGATGTGATCGAGATCAACGAGGCGTTCGCGGCCCAGGCGGTTGCCTGCATGAAGGGACTGGGCCTTGCGGACGACGACGCGCGCGTCAATCGTCAGGGCGGTGCGATCGCGATCGGCCATCCTCTCGGCGCATCCGGAGCGCGGCTGGCGCTGACGGCCTTGAGGCAACTTCAGGGCACAGGGGGCAAGTACGCTCTTGTGAGTATGTGCATTGGCGTCGGACAGGGGATCGCGATGGTCATCGAGCGCGTCTGAGTGCGCGCCGAAGGCCGCGTTGGAATGCGGGAGCGGCGATGAACCTCGGCTATCTCATCGACAATGCGGTAGCGCGATATCGAGACCACGTAGCTACGTTCGACGTGGCGCGCAGCTTCACGTTTGCCGAGATCGATACACGGATCAACCGGCTCGGCAACCGTCTTCTTTCCCTCGGCATCGCGCCGAAGAGTAGAATCGCTTCGCTGCAGCAGAACGGCATTGAGGCACTCGAGTTCGATCTGATGGCGTGCCGGTTCGGCTTCGTGCGAACTCTCCTCAATGCACGTTCGAGTGCCGAAGATCATATTCGACAGTTGAACGCCATCGGCGCGACTTTCCTCGTCTTCGGATCCGAGTTCGTGGAATACGCTGCGACGATTCGCGCTGGCGTTCCCAGCCTGGAGCACATGATCTGCGTAGGTGGATCGACGTCCTTTGCCGCTGAGTACGAGGAGAGCTTGGCGCGGTCTCATTCGGCGCCGCCCGAAATCCATGTCACAGAGGCGGACGGCCACAGCATCTATTTCACCTCCGGCTCGACAGGTGCGCCAAAAGCCATCTTGCTCAGCCAGGGCAACTGGCTTGCAGTTGTGCGAAACCACCTCATGGAGACCTACGCATCATCGGGGACCAACGATGTTCTGCTCCATGCAGCGCCGATGACCCACGCGTCAGGATCTCTCGTGCTCGCTCATCTGGTTCGTGGTGCTCGACAGACGTTCCTGAAGCGCTTCGAGCCCGCTGCGGTTCTCGATGCATTTCGACGCGACAACGTCACGACGACCTGGCTCGCCCCGACCATGCTGATGATGGTGTTCGAAGCGGAGGGAAAAAGAAGTGCCTTCCCGAACCTCCGCAGCGTTCGTTTCGGTGGTGGCCCGATGCCGGCACCGCGTATCAAGGAAGCGGTCGAGCGGTGGGGGCCGGTTTTCTGCTCGGGCTGGGGGCAGTGGGAGGCGCCGCAGCAATGCACCTTCTTCAGCCAAAGCCAGATCGCGCAGGCCGCGATATCGGGACCTGCGGAAAGACTCGCTTCCGTCGGCCTGCCGATGGTGTTCACAAAGCTGGCTGTTGCTGGGGAGGACGACAGGATTTTGCCGAGCGGCGCCGAGGGCGAGATCGTCGTTGCGGGCGATCACCTGATGGTCGAGTATCTTGGGGATCCGGCGGCGACGAGCGCACTGCGTTTCGGACCTTGGCAACGTACAGGCGACATGGGGCGCGTCGATGCGGATGGCTTCGTTTATCTGACAGGGCGCAAGCGCGAACTCATCGTTTCCGGTGGCACCAATGTCTCGCCACGCGAGGTCGAGAACGTCCTTCACACGCATCCCGGCATCCTCGAAGCGATTGTCGTCGGGCGGCCAGACGAGCGCTGGGGGGAAACTGTTCACGCGGTCGTCGTGCCGCGTCCGGGAAGCAGTCTCGACGCCGAGGGATTGCTCGCGTGGTGTCGCGAAATGCTGCCTTCCTATAAGCGCGTACGCTCGGTCGAGTTCGTCAGCGAGCTGCCCAAAGACGCGTACGGAAAGATCATGCGAAGGCAAATTTCGTCGCGACTGTCACAAGAAGCGGGAATAACAGGATCGCCAGAGCGCAACGGATGTGCTGCGAGCGAAACCAGAGCATCGCTCCCGCAGCGGGCATCATGACCTTTCCGATATGGAGAAGGACCATGATGGGCCCCATGCCGAAGGGAATCGACACGTCGAGGGCCTCGAATGTCGACGAGGCATCAAGCCAATCGCCATACCGGAAGTGCGGCCGTGCCGTCTGCGCCGTGAGCCCCACGGCTACGGTGAGCAGCACCCATCTGATGATTGTTTCCATCGCCAGCACTCCGCCGATCCGCGGCTAAGCTGGCCGCAGTGACAGAGCGTGTCGAGAGGCCGAAAAATGAGCCGCGTATCGCGAGTTTGCGCGTGTGGCTTCAGCTCGTTTCAGTAGTTTTCTCTGGCTCTCACCGGGCTGTGCGCATTTCTGTGGAAAGCGGTGCAGAGGCGTGAGGGCAGTTCTCGACAATCCCGCCAGCCATCGTTCACGCGCCACCTGCACCACGATCTTCGGCGCAGGCGCGCGCGTACTGTCGACGCAATCCGCGAGCACCTGCCCCTCTCGTCGTGCGGCATCTCGCGAAGCGAATGTGAGAGTTAGCTCCGAAAACGTAAGACGCGCTCCGAGCCAAGCCTGCGGGCTCCAATGGCCTCATCCCCCGCGCGATTTCCCCTCGCGCGGGCGCTTGGGCTCCTGCTGCTCTTGCTCCGTCGCCAGACCGATTTCAACAAGGCGCCTTATGGCTTCCGCCCGCGCCGGAATTTCCGGTTGCAGTCGGCGCCATGCGTCCACCTTGCGCCAGAAGCTGGCAGATAGACGGATTTGATATGGCCGCACGTCGTCATCCATGAGGCGCACTATGCGCCAGCGTAGTAGGCGCACGTCAATCCATCTAGAATATCAATGATTTAGAATATTGATATTATATCGTGTATATCGCATATGTTATCGGCTCCTCCGGTGAGACGGAGGGGCGCATCATGGCTGTGATCGAGCATGCGGAAGGCGCTCGCGCGCCAGATGGCGCCTGGGGCACACAGCATTCCGGGGTTCTGGCCGGCCTCTGCTTGAATGCCATCCGCTATCGCATCGCATTTGGCGCCATGCGCAAGCCCGTGCGCTGGCTTCTGCACCGCTTAGGTCCCCACTATGATGTTGAGATTGAGGGCGTCCGCATGCGCTGTAGAGTCAGCGACAATCTCACGGAGCAGCGCCTTCTCGAGCGCGGTCTGCACAGAAATCGTGCCGGCCTTGCGGCCATAGTTGATCAGCTTCACGCCGATGATGTCTTCGTTGATGTTGGCGCCAATTGCGGCCTCTTTAGTCTG
>CAUJKI010000357.1 GCA_963205015.1 Pseudomonadota bacterium | reverse complement strand
GTGGAGCTGTGGCACCGCGACGCCGAGCACTGGAAGACGCTGTACCAGAAAGGTATGCGGGTGCTGGTCGAGGGCCGCACCGTGCGCGACGAATGGGAGGACGCCGACGAGAACGAGCGCGTCACGTTCAAGGTCGAAGCGCGGCGCGTGGGCATTCTGCCGTATCGCATTGAGGCGGTGACGTTGGGTGCGAAGCCCTCTGCATCTGATAGTGGTGCGCCGCAATCCTGACCAGCCAAGCAGGATCCCCACGGCTGTTCCCGTTCAGCTTGATGACGAGGATGGTCGCGTCTTCGGTCGCCTTGTTCGTCAGACTGGCCACCGATCCGCTCAATCGACCAGCGGCCGGGCATTCTGCGGTCGCACGATCGCCACTAGCGTCCTAGCCCGCGTCAGGCCGACCCGCAGCAGCCGGCGGCTACGTTCAAACGGCGGCTGCTCATTCCTCTCATCGAAGAAGCTCGACTTGAAAGCGCCTTCCACGAGAACGACCCCATCGAACTCCTTTCCCTTGGCCTTGTGCATATTCATCAGGATGCAGCCTTGGGGGTCGCGCTCGGCCGCCACGAGCCGCTCCTGCTCGAGGGTACGTTTGACTAGTTCGCTCGCACCTGCATAGCTGCTCAAGGCGAGCCAACGCTCGCCGAGTCCGGAGGCCAGAGAGTCGGTCGCCCTGAACAGCCGCACTAGCCGGGCCTCGCGGAACAGCTCATTCAGCGCTGGAATATCGTGAAGCACCCAGCGCGCCGCTTTCCAGTCCGCGACAGGTTCTCCGACCAGATCGATGCCAGCCTTGTAGACCGCGACGAGGGCTTTCGCGGCATTGATGCGCGGTCCTTCGCCCGTCGCCACCTTGGCTGCCGCCTCGTCATACTTACGTGCGTGCTCCGCCGCGGCGTTGGTCGGCTCCTCCGCGTTCTTCAGCTTGTAATATCCAGCAATGACCCGGAGCGTCCGCGCAAGGGTCTCTTCGGCCGGGCCGGTCGGCCATTCTAGGATTGACGCCACGACCACCGCCGCCGCCGCGGAAAGCTCAGCATCCCAAACGACATCATGTTCGATGACGGGTAGGGTCTGCTTGTTGTAAGTGTGCGTCTCCGACAGGATCACCGAAAGGTCGGCGATGAGCGAATTGCTTCTCGACAGCACCGCCACGCTCGGATGCTCGACCCCCTTCTTCCGCAACGCGCTGAAGGTCCATATCACCGCTGCATGGACCGTTGCGGCAAACGTGTTCTGCCAGTACGAAACCTGTTTGATGTCTGGGGTGGCCGGCAGCGGACTGTGGTTGTGCAGTACTGCGTCGGCGAACTGAAGGATTCCCGCGTTTGGGCTTCTGTGGTTTTCCCCGCCCAGATCGAACTCGGTGACCTGGATATCCTCTCGGAGAATATCCAGCCGGCGCGGATCGATATCATCCCGGTAATCAAAGATCCGCTGTTCTGGATCGGCAAGGCAGAACACGTCCGTGACCTCAGCCAGAGCGCGAACGATCCGCCACTGGTTGTCGTCGGTGTCCTGGAACTCGTCGACGATGATCATCGGAAACCGATCGGCAATGAGCTCGCGCAGCGCCGCGCATCCCTCCAGTAGGTCTGCCGCGCCCGCTGCGAAGAGATCGAAGCAGTAGAGCCCTTGCTCCGATGCCAGACGTCGTCGCTCGACCATCCAATCCCCATCGAACGCCGATTTCTGAAGACGTTCCTCCCCGGGGTAGAGAAAGCGGATCGGCCGGCCGTGCAGGAGGCGGCCGTGGGCTTCCAGAATCTCCATGCAAAAGGCGTGATAGGTCTGGACGGTGACGGCCCGCCGTTCGGCTGGCGTCAGGATCTCCTTGCAGCGCAGGAGAACCTGACGGATGGCAGCGCGCGAGAAGCTGAGAAAGAGGATTCCCTGTCCTGGCTTGAGCGTCGCAGACTGGCGCTGGGCCTTCAGCAGGGCGATCGTGGTCTTGCCGGAGCCGGGCCCGCCGAGGACCAAAAGGTGTCCGCCTTGTGCGATGACCGCCTTGCGTTTTTCGCACAGCTCCAGCTTCATTAGAAGAGATCCTCCAAATCGTCCGGCGGCGGTGCTGCGACATCTTCGGAAACGGCGCTCAGCGCCTTGTGGATGGTTTCAAGGATTTCTCGGATCGTCGCCGGTAGCTGGTCGGCGTGCTGGCACTGGCTGATCATCATGGCGGCATAGCCGTAAGCGTCGCCCTTGCGCGCCTTAAGAACCTTCGTCGCCAATGCAGTTACCTCACCATCGCCCGCCGCCGGATCATAGACGCCGACACTGGGATAGTCGGGTCGATCCTTCACCTCATTGAGAAACCGCCTCACAACTGCGATGGGCGTCTCCTTTACGAGCAGCTCCTCAATGCCCTTCTCGGGTGACTCCCAAACCTGCGTATAGCTCTTCAGCTTGTCCATCGCATCCTGGTTCAGCGGGGCGTTGGGTTTGTCGTAGAAACCGAAGGCGAGCTTTCCGAGCGCCGAAAACACCGGACCATGACGCGGTACCGAGCCATCCCCGCCGGCATTGAAAATGCTGACGCCAGCCAGATCGAGGTGGGTGTAGTCCTCCGGATTGAGGGACGCCTCCATAATCGACGAAGCTACCGGAAATAGGGCTGCCTCCGTCGATCCCTCCACGACCAGCACCGCCCGGCTCAGAATTGCCTCGGCGAATTGACGCCGTTCGACGCGGAACGTCTTGGACTTAACAGCCTGGCCATCGATCGGCTGGCCTGTCAGAGCGCCGGTCTCGTTGCGGTTCAGGATGACAATCTGCTCATGATCGAACTGTTCGATCACGTAGGGTGAATGCGAAGTGACAATCGATTGCCCCATTTCCGCGAGCACGAACCGCGTCACCCGGCGCTGCGTGTGTGGCGGGAGCGCAATTTCCGGCTCCTCCATCGCGAAGATCACCGATTGCTTGTCCTTCAATTCGGCAATGAAGGTCAGGAGAGCGAAGACCAGCAGGTTGATTGAACCAGTACCCAGCCGACCGAACGGTACGAGATGCTGACCAGGTTGAGCTGCGATAAACAGCCGCACGACTTCCCGGAGATGCTCGCGCGTCAGGTCCGAAGCAAAGAAGGCCGTCGCATCGTCACCAGGCGCCAAGTTGACGAAGCGTCCCATCCGGGATCGTAACTCTGAGCGGATATGCTTCAGTTGCTCGATCTCGCCGATTGCCGGGTCAAGCGCTTGTAGTCTGGCCAGAGTGTCCCGCCACATCTCGACGGCACCGGCGCCGCCCAGCTTCAATACGGAATCGAGCAACGAACCGCGCTGCAGGCTGAGAGCGCGTGAACCGGTCCGCAACGTCCGCAAAAACACAAAGCCGCAAAGGCGCTTGTGCACACGCGTGAACGGAACACGGCCCTGACCGAGCTTGACCTCGGTTTCTTCGTCGAGAGCATCGACCTCTTTGGTTGGATGGTCGAAGAATGTGTTGCCGACGAAATCGTCCTCTTCCGGGTCGTACCGACCGACAAACAGAAGTGGTAGAGCCCAGATCACTGCCGGACCATCGGCCTTTCCAAGACCATCCTGCTCCTCGTCTATGAACGTACCCGCCAAGTCGTCCCACCTGCGGAGATGGCCACCAAAGCGCCGCTGCGCCTCTTCGGAAAGATCGACCAGGATCGCCTCAATGCGAATTTCAACCGGCGCACCTTCCGCATTCAGATAGCGGCCACAATGAAAGTCATGCTCGTCAACGACAGGCCTGCGGAATATGCGCTCAGGACCGAGGACGAGATCAAGAGCCTCGCACACCGTTGACTTCCCAATGTTGTTGCCTCCGACCAGAAGTGTGTGCCCAGCAAAATCAACACTCCCCTGAGAGACGCATCGGAAGTTTTCAATCTTCAAACGCCTGACGCGCATATATCCTCCGTCCCCGCATCGATTATTCGCTATCGCGGTTATAGCGCAGTTACCTGCAACGGTCTTGTTTCCCTGGAGTCCTGGCTTGGATGCAACGAGTTCACGACTGAGGAGGAGAAAGGACTTGCTGGCGTGTTCGGCTTTCTGAGCCCAGGCGCGCATCGCCCTGTTGGCATCCCGGAAGGTCAGATGACGCGCCTTGGCCGTTCCTTCGCGCTCAACATGTGCTGGTTCCTACTCAAGAACCATCTCGTACCAAGGTAGTTATCTCGGTGTGACGAACCGCAGAACAAAGACTGGCGGCAGTTTCCACTGCCGCCGGAGCTTGTCGCTTCATCAGTTCGCCGGATTGCTGCCCAAGCTCTGCTGATACGCCCATTCGTCATCGCGATCCAGGTCACGCCAACTGTCGTCGGCTCCACTCGTTCCATCGCCCTCGATGAACACCAGCCCGGCGCGACCTGCCTTGCGGTAGATCAGCCAGCCACGGCAGTTCAGCGTGTCCCCATTGAACATGCGATCACCTTCGGGGTCGTATTCGCCCGTCATGGTGCCGTCGGCCTCGATCGTCCATTCGTCGACCGCCGCCCACAGGTCCGTCGTCGGGGGGCACTCGATGTCCATATCGGGCTCGTCGGGGAACGAGGCATTGCTCTCAGCCATCGCACCGGCCACATCATCGGCGTTGTAGATCGTTTCGGCCAATGCCTGGCGGGCATGCAAGTCGTAGAAGTCGGCCACACTGACGTACACGTCCGTGGAACCGGCGCTGGCCTTCAACGCCTCGACGCAAGCCGTGGTGACGGCCGACGGTGCCGCGCCCGCCGCTGCAAGGCCGAGTTCCGCGGCCCGCCTCTCGCCCATCGGCAGGTTGAGCACGAGGATCTCGGCATCGTCCAGGTGGTAGTCGAGCTTGGGATCCGCCTCCTCAACGGACAGTGCCGCGTGCGTGCGGTATCCCAGCAACGCGGCAATGACCTCGGAGAGGTGGGAACGCTTGACCGTCAAGCCTTGCGCAGCAAGGACCCGGGAAGCCGCGAAGGCGGCTGAACGTACATAGTTGCTCATCGGAATACTCCGCTACTGTTCGAGCGCTGGACGTTTTGTCGCTGTCGAACAGCCGGTACTCCGGATGATTGAAAGCGAGGGGTACTGCGGGGAGCTGCGAATGCCTGTTTCAAGCTGTCCAGAGCTTGGGCGGGCGCCTGACTATGGATGCTACCCCTGAAGGCCATCTCCCGCAATCCGAATGCCGACGAGGTCTGTCCGGCCACGCGATCCCCCGTCCCCCAGGAAGCGGCTGTAGCAGCCCGCACCCGCTTCCCTTGCGCCAGCGCATCTGCCGCCCGCGTTCTGCACCAGCACAACCTGGTGTCCTCCGCTTCCATTTTGTTTGCTGCCGCGCACACGTTGGCCGGGAATGCTGACGTCCATTCGATGACCGTCACGCACACCCAGGAGGCTTCATGCGCGTGTTCCTGTGCGAGAAGCCGTCCCAGGGCAAGGACATCGCCCGTGTGCTGGGTGCCGGTCAACGCGGCAACGGCTGCTACAGCGGCGCGGGTGTCGTTGTGACCTGGTGCATCGGTCATCTGGTGGAGGCGGTTCCGCCCGAAGGCTACGGCGAGCAATACAAGCGCTGGGCCATCGAGCAACTGCCCATTCTTCCTGAGCGTTGGCGTGTCGAGCCCAAGGCGGCGACCGCAGCGCAA
>CAUJKI010000356.1 GCA_963205015.1 Pseudomonadota bacterium | reverse complement strand
CCTGCAAGCGGCTGCCGAGTTCATCCGCAGCCTTCTCATCTGCAAGGTAGCGCGAGCAATGCGCTACGAAGCCATCTGCGGTATCGCTTTGCGGCAGCAGCGCCGCGACTTCCGGGCCAAATCCGCGCCCGGACAAGGTCGTCGCAACAACGGGGCGACCGAAGGCACAAGCTTCGATCAGCTTGATCTTGGTGCCACCGCCTGAAAAGAGTGGCAAAATTACCAACCGCGCACGCCCGTACTCGCTCGCGAGATCATCGACAGCGCCGACGAAGTCGACGCCTTCACTGCCTTGAAACTCGTCTGCAAGTTCGGACCAATCCCCAAACCCGACAATGCGAAACCTGCTTTTCGGATGACGTCGATACAAATCGGCCCAGCATTTCTGCAGGAACCAGCGTACACCATCACGGTTCGGGGCGAAGTTTCCGACGAACAGAACGTCCGAGCATTGCGACGGCAGAAGGTCCGCCGCGAACTCGCCGATCCGGAAAGGGACGTTCGGGGCGACCGCAGTCGGCAGCTCATCCAGCCCCGCCAAGTCTTCATCCGCAGCAAGCCATACAAGCGAGGCAATTGATAGTTTGCTGAGCATGAACTTGCGCAGAACCGGAGTCATGAGGCGCGCATAGAGGTCGCCCAAAATACGGCTTCCGGATAGCTGCTGAACCATCGTCGGCAGCCTCTGGTCATCGCGATCGTCAAGATCGACGCAGAGCCGCATCGTTTTCACGTCTTCCGGTTTATGCCCCGCAAGACAGAAGTTGTGAAAGTAGCGATACACGACGACGACCGGTTTCGATCCGAGGAGCGCTCGCATCTGCTCGCGAACAGCCGGGTCAGGCCTGAAGCCCCGCGAGAATCTGATGTAGCGGTCGATGCGCTGAGACGCGAGCTGGGTAAGGGAGAGCTTGCGCGTGAAGGCGCGTTGGGTATCTACGAGATGCAGGCCGGAATGGCCGGGGAAGTGCGGCTCAATATTCTCGCGCCCTTCGGCGGTGCCCAGCACGACGACTTCGGTCGGACCGAGCCGCTTGAGTGCGGAGAAAAAGAGATCGGTCCGTTGTCCACCGCCTGAGGCGGGCCCTACGCATGAATGCGGTGTCACCAACACGAATGTGCGAGTTCCGGACATATGCAGTCGGATAGCTCCGTCGCTGAGCGTTCTGAGCAAGTGTATTGCAGCTCGACTTCAAGATTCCTGTACGCAACCGAAGCGTCGGAAACGGATGCATTGCGGGTCCGCGAGCATATCAATCATAGTAGTATTTTGCTTCGATCTGCTTTGAAGCCTTCTTGAGCCCTATTACCTTCTTGAGTGCGGCCCGGGGAGAGCCCAGTTCCTCGAAGGTCCGGGCCACTGCCGTCCTGTAAAGCTTGGCGCGACTGAACGTCAGCCCCAGATCCTGAAGGCCGGCTTTTTGAAGGTCCCAGAACTCCTTGTCACCCCGGTGCTCGTGGATTCGTTTCACAAGCCATGAATAATAATCATTCACCGCAACAGCCAATCTCGCGTCGTATTCTTCGGGGGTGAGATAAAGGCGGCCATAATTGATAATATCGGAGATCGCCGAGCGCTTAGCCGTTCCGAATTTAATGCTTCGCGAAGTCTGGGACTCGGCGCGGATACGCGCGTACGACAGCACTTGATGGACGAAGCCAAAATCACAATCATGCAGCCACTTGTAGCAGGCCGAAACATCAGCGTGCGCACTGCTGTTTGGATAAAAGGTCGCGCTTTTCCTGACGAGATCGGCTGAATACAAAAGGGAGGACGGCGAACCGAAGACATGACTGCGGCCGAGGAGGGCGTCGCGGCAGACATCCCGACCGCTGACAACACTCCGCTCGAATTCGAGACCCACGTGCATCACGTGCCTGCCCGCGAGCTCATAGCAGTTCACCATTCCCACGGTCGGGTGTGCGACAGCGAAGCCTACTAATTGCTCAAGACATGTTGGGAAGATGAAGTCGTCTCCTGACACCACCTTGCAGTACTTCGCCGCGGGGGACATGAGACTGAAGGCGAGATTGTGATTCTCAATCACCCCCAGAAAATCGGTATTGTTGTGGACCCGGATACGGCTGTC
The DNA here is from genome assembly GCA_963205015.1 of Pseudomonadota bacterium. GTDB lineage: Bacteria > Pseudomonadota > Alphaproteobacteria > Rhizobiales > Hyphomicrobiaceae. The sequence goes on along the minus strand of CAUJKI010000356.1, from coordinate 8,840 downwards.
CTTCGCCTCGAAGCGACGAGCAATCTCGAGGGTATTGTCCGTGCTGCAGTTGTTGATGATGATGTATTCGAAGTCCTTGAACGTTTGTGCAAGAACGCTTTCGATGCATTGCTCGATATATGCGGCGCAGTTGTATACCGGTGTTAGAACGCTCACGAGGGGTGCGCTGCCAGCCATGACCGTGCTCCTGTATATGAAAGTGGACCAGAGACCCTCGCTTCACGATATCTCTCGGTAGCTCGTTCGACGGTCTCGCTCGGCGCCAACAAGAAGATCCGGAAGCAGCAACCTGACTGCGGCCCACGGCGGCTAGTCGGGACCGAAGAAAGTCAGGAGTTTGGCCGGCCGGATGCGAAGCCCTAGGCTGATGATGCGCCCTTATAGGCGAATGTCATGCGTATGGGAATATGAGTCGCAAAATATCGCAAATCACAGACGCGAACGCGATACGCCCCCCAGTCGTCGCAGATTGGGAGGGACGTTCACCTTTGTTTCAGGCGGTCTGCCTCTTTTTATTGCAGACGGCGAGCGTAATCCGTGACGAAGGAATCCGCACGAGTGGTATTGGCTGCTGATAGAAAGTCATGATAACATTCGCGAGCAATTGTGATGTGCCGAAGCTGACGGTTTCTATCTCGTCTCTATCGGCGACTTTTAGCGAATTTAGCTGGAATGGCAATGAAACGCAGAGACCTTTTGCTGGGCTCCGCTGGCCTGCTGGTACCTTCTTTCGTTCGCGCTGAGGTGCCGTGCCCGCCGCGGACAGGTACCGCCAGCGGTGCCCTGACAATGACGGCCTGCTCGGCTTCCCAAAAGACCTATACGACCAATTTCCCGGTGACGGAGAATCCCATCAGCGAGGGTGGTCGATGGACGAACGGGGGAATATTCGGCAAGACCGACGTGCAGACTTCCCCTGGGAAGGCATATGGAACAATGGTCTCGTTCAATGGGTCGGAGTTCATTGATTCGTGCGCTTGTCTGAGCGGCTTTGGGCCTGACCACGAAGTGCTCTGCACGATTTCCAACAGCGGTGCCATGAATGGTTTGGAGGTGGAAATTCTGCTGCGCGCGGACATTACTTCGGATCATATTTTTCTATATGAGCTGGATTGTGTCTACACGGACCGTGGTATTCACTTGGCGCGCTGGGACATGACAAAGGCAAATCCGAATTCGTTTACTGTGCTGCGCAATCCACACACTGTAGTGCGCAAGCTATTGGGGGGCGAGGCGGCATTCGAGAACGGCGATCAAGTATACGCCAAAATCGTTGGCACAGTAATTACCTGCAGATACAAGCGTGTCGGCGACAGAGCGTTTTCCAATCTATTCACTTATGACACCGCGCGCGATGCGGTAAGGCACAGCGGTGGCAATCCCGGCATCGGCTTCTGGAACGAGACTGGCAGCGCAGCGAATCAATCGAAATTTGCCTGGTCAAATTTCACTGCCAACACCCTCTGAATTTCATGCGGGATGCCCTCCTTTCGGAGATGCGGAATGGGGTCTCGTCGATGGGGCCTCCGACGGAGCAGGGGCTGGTGAAACTCGCTCCAGCCAGACCTCTCGCCAGAAGATGTACTCATTTTCTGGATTGAAGCCCTGATATTCTCCTGTTGCGGTAATTCCATCGAGAATGATGCAGGGGGCGGTGAGTAGACGGAGCTCACCCGTTTTTTCGACGATGACGCGTTCGACGCGTGTCTTGACGCGGTATTCGCCGCCGCAGAACCGGATCATGTCTCTGTCGAAGTAAAGTCCGCGATTGCGGCTTGCGCTGTTCAGGGTGGCCTCGATGAGGCACTTCGGTTTGACGCGCACAAGGTCACCGGCTTGGAGATCCAGAGCCTGAGGAGGCGAGACCGTGGTGGTTCCGCCCGCATAGCAAGGAAATGCTGCTCCGCCATGCATACGTTGAACTCGGTTGAAGAAGGCGATCGCGATACCGGCGCACAACGGCATCAACCTCACATTGCCGGTGAGGAAGTCGCGGGCGTAGTGGCGCAGGTCGGCCAAGCGCAACGGAGTGCCGCCCACAGTCAGCTCGGTGGCTTGACAGACATATCGTATTTCTGTGCCCGCCTCGCTCGGTCGGCTCGCAAAGGTCAACAGTGCCGCAGGCTGGCTCTGCGTGGATGGAACTCGTTCGGAGAATTCGTTGGATGATCTCGCGGAGCCCACCGGACGCAGCCAAGCCTCTTGCCACCGCAAGTGACAATTGGATTGGCACTGCCCATGCGCAGAACCATCGCAGCGCAGACCCGCCAAGAGCACGAGGCCGTGCATGCGCTTGAGTCCGGTGCCATAGATCCAGTCGTTCAGCTTGTCGACTCTTCTCAGCACGCGCGCGCGTGTGCCGCAATAGGCAGCCATTTCCGGCATGAATGGCAGCCCGTCGAGGGTACCCTTGTCATCAAGAGTTTGCAGAATCTCGTCGAGACTTCTGATCTCGACCAGATCTCCAGCGCAAAATCCAAAGAGCGCGGCGCGCACCGCGGCGATCAGGGGAGGCGGTGTTGCCTCGCGCGGAGCAGATTGCGCATAGGGCATCCCTTTTGCTTCTAGTGAATCTCGTCGAAGCGCGATGAGGCCGCCAGCCGCGATCAGTCCCGACGCTGCAGTCAAGGGCGCGATCAGGAGCGCAGCCAAGCTGAACCCGAGGTAAGCAGCCCAATACGGCGCCTCACCGGTCCGGCCCCAACTCCACGCCACAAGGCCAACCATTAGTGCTGTCAAGGCGAGCGTTGTCGCTGCAGACGCTGCTGCGGTCCACCAGAAACTGAGTCGGTGCTTTGCCATGACAATAATTGGGTGAAGTACCGCCCTATGTCCTCTTCTTTCAACTCATCTTCACGGATAGCTCAGCCAGTATGCTGCGTGGCGGTTTTGATCGTCCGCTGCCCGTCGCAACCGGAAATGACGAGTCGTTCAATCGGGTTTACGACTCGTCGCTCACGCTCACGCGTGTCTCTGCCCAGGTCGATATGCTTATGAACTGGCTGCCGAAAGGGCCGCCTCCGCCGCCCGCTCGCCGCTGATAAAACTCTCATCTGTCCACATATACCCCCAGTCGCCATAGCGACCGCAGTAGTGGATACCGATGTCGTCGAGATAGCCGTGCACCGTCTCGACTGCCTTCGCCCGGTCGAGATCAAAAATCACATTCGCATACTGGACCGTCATCGCGCCGCGGAAGAGGATAACATCCTCCTCGCGGAGGATCTTGCAGCGGCGCAGGTCCGCGATGACCTGATCGATGATGGATTCCGTGGATTGTTGCAGTGGGCGATACTTGTCCGAAAAGTACACTTCCGCCTGGATGCTGCCGCAGCCCGGAGGAGCATTAGTCACGGACAGCATGTGGGGGAAGCTGAGCCGTGTGAAGCAGATATCCTCGTCGTAGATGTAGGTGATCTGCCCTTCGGAGAGATCGGACCGGTTGACGCCGACATTGACCAATACGCAGGTCGAGCAGGCCAACTGACGCGAGGCCGCCACCACGTCCTGCGGAACACCGGAAATCATCGGGATCAAGGTTGGCAACGGTATGGACGAAACAAGTGCATCATACTGCGTGGAAGCGCCGTTGGAGAAGCGCAACACCCGGGTCTTCGGATCGATGGCGATGACGTCGTGCTCGAGCCTTATGTCGGCGAGGTTCGGCAGCGAGTTGAGGTAGGAGAGGAAACCGCCCTTCTTCGGATACCGGAAGTGGGTGATGTAGTGCACCTCAGGTGCCCACGGCGCCAACGCCCCGCGCAGCATTTCCTCGAGGCTGGGTCGGTACATACGCGGCCCAAGCCATTCCGTGCTCATGTTGCTGGCGGTCGTCAGGTGGTACTTGCGCGTGTACTGCATGGGAAACAGTTCCGCGAACTTGCGGCCGTAGCTGGCGATCAGCCAGTCCTCGTAGTTTGCAACGGGCGGTTCGGGCTCGTTATGTACCTTCACGAAGTCAGCGAGGATCTCAACGATCAGGTCTTTCGGGAGACCGTTCAGGTGCAGCTGTACGGGATGCGTCAGGCGCAGGCCGCGCCAGTAGTTGTCGAGCTTGACCTGCAGGGCTTCGTACTCATTGTCCACGAAGCCCGCGAGCAGGTTCTGGACGCGAGGATCCTTCGTAAAGGAAATGTGCGGCCCCAGATCGAAGAGGAAACCGCTGCTATCTCGGAATGATGCGGTATGTCCGCCGTAGTAGGAGCTGCGTTCGTAGATGACCGGCCGAATGCCTTCACCCTGAAGGCGGTGCGCTGCACCAAAACCAGCCATACCCGAACCGACGACAACAATATTGGACACTTGAAAGAGCTCCCGCGGAAAAATTGATGTCAGCGGCTCGAGGCGACCCGGGGCATCTCGCGATGCCCACCCCCCAGGCCCACGGGAGCTTGCGCCCCCCAACGATGCATTTGCTCCAGCCAGAGCTCATCGCTCAGGCGCTGCGTCGGCATCTGGACGTCGTTGAACGACACGACCTCATCCTTGCCGATGTCGCGCAGCAGGACGCATCCCTCCGACAGCGCGATCGGCAATGCGTTTGTAGCGCGGGCCGCAGCGTGGTTATCGATCAATCCGTACGTCGTATAGCCGCCGATTCCGTCCAGCCGCTCGCCAGCCTTGAGCGCACGCTTTGCGACGGCAACGACCTCGCATGACGGCCCGGCCATCGGTGCTACGGTCGGATCCGAGTGCAGCAACGCCCTGGCAATGGTCGATGGCAACTGGATGTGCGGCAGGTGGTACGGCGTGTAGAAGACATAGAAAGGACCGTCACCGAGCTTGTAGTAGGCAAATTGCGCACGCTTCAGGGGGTTCTCTTCGTGCACGACCACAAACGCGCCAGTCATCGGCATGGCACCGACAGAGTAGTCGACGATGCCGCCGCTCAGCATTGCCTCCGGAGGAAGCAGGTTCGACAGTTCGCGCACATATTTGCACGCCGGGCCGGTCATGCCCCGTTTGGCGACGCCGAAGCCGGTGGCATTGGCGAGCACGGTGGTTTCCATGGACAGCTTGGTCGAGTCCGCGAAAGAGGTGACCTTTCTCACGTCCTGATCATTCGATTGTGCGAACGCGGCCTGCGTATCCGGATTGCGGTAGTAGTCGACCATTCCCTTGATATTGCCGGCGGCGACGGGGCGCAGACCGACCGACTGACAGTAGCGGACGAGCGTCATGGCGACACCGGGCTCGTCGCCGTCGGTGTGCGTCAGTACGACGCCGGCCTCATCGGCGCGAGCCTTTAGAATTGGCCCGACGAGAGAATCGAGTTCTGCGTTCACCAGAACCACCGGCTTCCGGTGAGCGAAGGAATCGAGCACGACGCTCGCTCCGAAATCCACACTGCCTGTCACTTCAACAACGACGTCGATGGCATTGGACCTGGTCAGCACAGTCGGGTCGTCGGTCAGTACGATTTGCCCCCGCTCGATGGCTGCATCGGCATCGCTCGGAGTTTCTGCCGCTTCCCAGCTTTCGACCCCGGCTTCCTTTAGTGAGCGTTCGGCGTGCATCGGTGTGCGGTTGGCAATGCCCGCGAGCCGCATGCCAGGCACCGGAGTGCCCAATTGTAGTGCAATGGCCCGACCCGTTGCGCCAGCGCCGACGACCCCGACGCGGATCGGTCGACCCTCTGCTTCGCGGACCTGCAGCAGCTGGTAAACGGAGTTGTTTTGCGGTGGCATGAAGGGTTCGCTCATTTTCATCTTGTTCCGCCCTTCCCCAGTCGGACTAACGCTGCAGAGGCCAATTGCGATCTTGCTCCGATATTAGTGTCACCGGCAGGGGCCACGCTATTGCGAATGCAGGGTCATCGTGGCGTACGCCTGTAGCATGGGGCGGTGAAAATTCGGTCGATGCCATATAGAGGAACTCCGTGCCGTCCTCCAACGATTGGCAACCGTGGGCGCAACCTTCAGGGATGAGCAGCATCTGCCCGTTCTCGGCGCTGAGTGTCGTTCCGTACCAGGATCGGTAGGTCGGCGATTCAGGTCTGAGGTCCAGCACGACATCGAACATGGACCCCCGGGTACAACGCACGAGCTTCGCCTCGTCAGCGGGAGAAGTCTGATAGTGCATCCCCCGTACCGTACCGCGCGTGTGACTGAAGCCCATGTTCGCCTGGACGGGGGTAAATCTGATGCCGCTTTGCGCAAACTCGTTTGCGCACCAGGCACGCATAAAGCGGCCTCTGAAATCACTGTGAGGCGCCGGTTCGATGACCCATGCACCATCGACAGTGATCCGGTTGAAAATCATGCGAAGCATCCATGCATAGCGTGTCGACATATTCAAGAGCCGTGCCAAGACATATTAAAGAGCCGTACGAAGATTACGCACGTATTGTAAATTTCGAACCAATTATGCCTCCGCGATTAAAGAAAGGCGGAGGTCGTACCACTAATCTGCAGTCTATGCGTCAGCCGGTACGGAACAGACGTCGCTGGGCCTATTAGCGGAGCCAAACGGGCACCTATGGATCGACGGCGCGCAGAGCGCTTTTATTCGATTCCAACTTTGATCTGGTCGCTCGTATTGCAGGCGACGCAGGCATTGGCCCATTCGGCCTTTCACGCCGCTAAGCAGCGAATGGCGACCCCGGCAGGATTCGAACCTGCGACCCTCTGCTTAGAAGGCAGATGCTCTATCCAACTGAGCTACGGGGTCCCAAAGCCTGCCGAGATACGCCCCCTTGCGCGTCGGCGCCGCGCAAGGGGCCGCAGAAACTGAAGGCCATGAACCGGCGCCAGCATTAGCCGAGCGGGGACCTCGACGCAACGTCGCCGGCCAGATGTGGTGCGTGCAACCCATCTAACGCCCCGCCAAGGGCCAAGCGACCGCTTTTGTGGCAGTCCTCCTGATTAGTATCAATGCACGCTCGGCTCCTCGCGCTAGGGTTATAGGACAGCGCGGGACGCGCACGCTTGCGGTGGGAAAAATACGAGGTCGATCGGGACGCAGCGGCGAGAGAGGCTGGATGCAGGAGCAGTGGCAGTCGAGGATCGGCTTCATTCTCGCGACGGTCGGCGCGGCCGTCGGGCTCGGCAGCATCTGGCGCTTCGCCTACGTTGCCGGCGAGAACGGCGGCGGCGCATTCCTCGTCGTCTACACGGCGATGATCCTCATCATCGGCATCCCGCTCGTGATCGCCGAGCTAGCGATCGGCCGGCGCGGCGCGGCTGATGCGGTCAGCGCCTTCGAGGCAGTGACGCCGGGTGGCGGCTGGCGCTTCGTCGGCGGGATCGGCGTCATCGCGGCAGGCGCAATTCTTACGTACTACGCGGTCATCGCCGGCTGGGCGGCCCGGTATTTCGTCCAGAGCTTCGGCACCGCGCTTTGGGCCGTGGCGCCGGATGCCTATGGTTCGTATTTCGAGACCTTCATTTCGCACGGTGCTGCCGTCGTCTTCTGGCAAGCCGTGATGCTCGCGATCACCGCGTGGGTCGTCGCGACCGGCGTCAATGCAGGCATCGAGCGGCTCAACATGTGGCTCATGCCCCTGCTCGGCCTTATCGTCGTTGCGCTCGCGGTCTACGCCATGAGCCTGCCCGGATCGGGGAAGGGCGTTGCTTTCCTGTTCGCACCCGACTGGTCCGCTTTCGGTCGGCCGTCGCTCTATCTGAGCGCGCTTGGCCAGGCGTTCTTCTCGATCGGCATCGGCATGGCCGTCTTCGTCACCTACGGCAGCTATTTGCAGTCCTCGGTCCGCATCCCGGCCGCGGCGACCATCATCATTGCGATGGATACGCTCTTCTCTATCGCGGCCGGCCTTGCCGTGTTTCCGGCCGTATTCGCTTTCGGCGGCGATCCAGCCTCGGGGCCGGGTTTGGCGTTCGTGGTCTTTCCGCAGATCCTTCAGCGGATGCCGGGCGGGCATATTGTCGGTCCGGCCTTCTTCTTTCTGCTCTCGGCGGCGGCACTATCTTCGATGATCTCGCTGCTCGAGACCTGCGTCGCCTATGCCATTCATCGTCGTGGTGCCAAGCGGGTGCGCGCAACGATCCTGATGACGGTGCTGATCCTGGTGCTTGGCCTGCCCTCGGCGCTCGGCCACGGGGCCGTATCGTGGCTGACGCTTACAGGAAAGCCGATCCTCGATCTGATGGATCAGGGCGTCTCGAACTTCGTCCTGCCCTTGAGCGGCCTGCTCATCGCTATCCTGGTCGGCTGGCGCATGGAGCGCGGCCGCGCGCTCGCCGATGCCGATCTCGCGCGCGATCGGATGGGCCGCACCTGGCTGTGGCTCATGCGCATCGTCGTGCCCGCGATGATCGTGCTGATCCTCGCGCGCTCGCTCGGCCTGATCTGAAAGCGCCGCGCAGCTATTCGGCCGCCTGTCGCGCCGGTGAGGCCTGCCCGCCGCTTGTGGCCCGGTAGTGCAGCGGCCCGCCGCGGAAGGGTGCGAAGCCAGTTCCGAAGATCACGCCGGCGTCGACAAGGTCCGCGCTCTCGACGATGCCTTCGGCAAGGCACTTCTCGCACTCGCGGATCAGCGGCTCGACCAGCTCGCGCCCGAGACGCTCGAGTTCGCGCTTGTCGTAGGGCTTTTCTGTCTTCACGGGCTTGCCATCCTTCCAGGCATAGAAGCCCTCGCCCGTCTTCTTGCCGAGCTTGCCGGCCGCAACGAGCCGCTCGAGGCGCGAGCCCTCGGCCGAAAAGCCGAGGATGCGCCCGACGTGCGCACAGATGTCGAGGCCGACGGTATCGGCAAGCTCGATAGGCCCCATGGGCATGCCGAACGTGCGCGCGGCTTCGTCGAGAAGCTCGGCCGCCTCGCCTTTTTCGAGGCGCTGCATGGCGCTCATCATGTAGGGCGCCAGCACGCGGTTCACGAGGAA
>CAUJKI010000355.1 GCA_963205015.1 Pseudomonadota bacterium | reverse complement strand
CAGCCGATCTTGCCGCCGGCAAGCGTGATGCCGCCGAGCACGATACCTGCCGCTAGGATCAAACAGAGCAGCGCCAACAGCGGCGAGGCCAGTCGCGCCTCGATCTGATCCTCGAAGTGCGCGCGGCGCTTGCGGCCGGTGATCATCGGCCCGATCAGGTCCTCGCGCTTCCAGATGGCATAGGCGAAACTCGCGAAGATATGGAGCCCGATCACGATCAGCAGGATGTCGAAGAGCCAGATGTGCCAGCGCGTAGCGAGCGCCACGGCCGCCTCGCTGATCTTGCTCGTGAGCGGGCCTCCCTGGAGGTCGGTGTGGTCATCGTAGGAGAAGAGGCCGAGGAGGCCCTGTGCGGCGATCATCGCGAGCATGACGAACACGACAGTCCCGCCGAGTGGGTTGTGGCCGAGGAAATGGCGCGGCCGGCGGAGTAGGAAGTCGATGCCGTAGCGGGCGGCGGTCCACGGTGCGTAGGCGAATGCGCTGAAGCGCGAAGTGGAGCTGCCGATGAAGCCCCAGAGAATACGGAACGTGATCAGGATCAGGATCGCATAACCGATCCGCATGTGCCACGTGAGGTCGGGATTGACCTTGCGAGTCACGTATGCGAGCGCGACGAGGATGACGAGCGACCAGTGGAAGAGGCGTGTCGGTCCATCCCAGACGCGGACCTTCTCTCTGCCCGAGACCTCACCGCGCGATGCCGCATCCTGATCCACCGACATGGTCCCCCCGTTGGCTCATCCTGGCAGCGGCGATGGTATCTGCCGATCCCGGCCGGTCAACGTCCCGCGCAATGACAAAGATGTGTGCGGGGGCTACAGTCCGCCCACCGCGCCGCAACCATGAGGGACAGGACTGCCGCCATGTCGAAAAAGCCAACGCTGGCGCGCGCGACCAAGAGCAAGGCCGGGGAGCCCGCATACTGGCTCCTGAAGTCCGAGCCCGATGCCTTCTCCTGGGACGATCTCAAGGCCAAGGGCAAGGCTGGAGAGCCGTGGACGGGCGTGCGGAACTTCCTCGCGCGCAACAATATGAAGGCCATGAAGATCGGCGATCTCGGCTTCTTCTATCACTCCAACATCGGCAAGGAGATCGTCGGCATCTGCAAGGTGAGCGCGCTCGCGCATCCCGATCCGAGCGACGATACCGGCAAGTGGGAGTGCGTCGACGTCGTCGCGGTGGCGGATATGCCGAAGCCGGTGACGCTGGTGGACGTGAAGGGAACCCCCGCCCTCTCCAGAATGAGCCTTGTCACGAGCGCGCGCCTCTCCGTTCAGCCGGTGACGCCGGAGGAATGGCGCACCCTGTGCAAGATGGGTGGCCTCGATCCGAGGAAGCTCTAGAAACCCAGCCACGCGCGGCACCCCGGCGCGTTGATTGGCAGCGTTTTCGACGCCATATGTGGGATGGCGCATACGGCGGCGAAGAGCGGCGCCGAGAGGTCGAGCACGGATGTCCGATGACGAGGAAGTCAACCGCCTGAGCGCCCGCGCCGCGCGCTACCTGCGCGTCGGCACGAACGTCGGCGCTGTGGCTGCCCGCGTCGCGGGAAGCCGGCTGCTCGGCTATGACCTCGATCGTGAGAAGAGTGCGGCCGAGCTCGCCAAGGCGCTCGGCGGGCTCAAGGGCCCGATCATGAAGGCCGCGCAGCTTCTCTCGACCATCCCCGAGGCGCTGCCGCCCGAATATGCGCGTGAGCTCGCACAGCTCCAGTCGGCGGCTCCGCCCATGGGACCCGCGTTCGTGCGCCGACGCCTGCAGGCCGAGCTTGGCCCTGACTGGCAGGCGCGGTTCAAGTCCTTCGAGCTCGCCTCGACGGCGTCGGCCTCGCTTGGGCAGGTGCATCGCGCGGTTGCGCACGACGGGCGCGCACTCGCCGTCAAGCTCCAGTATCCGGACATGCAGTCGGCCGTCGAGGCGGACGTCACACAGCTCAAGGTCGTGTTCGCCATCCACGCGCGCATGGACCCCGCCGTCGAGACCGGTGAGATCCTGAAGGAGATTTCGGCACGCCTGCGCGAGGAGCTGGATTACGGCCTCGAAGCCCGTCACACCGCGCTCTACCGGCTCATCTTTCGCGACGATCCACTGATCCGCGTGCCCGAGATCGTCCCGGAGCTTTCGACGCGGCGGCTGCTCGCCATGACGTGGCTCGAGGGGCGGCGCCTCCTCGACTACAAGAGCGCACCGGTCGAGGATCGCAATCAGATTGCGCGCGCCATGTTCCGCGCCTGGTGGTTTCCCTTCAGCCACTACGGCGTCATTCACGGCGATCCGCACCTCGGCAATTATACGATTTTCGAGGAGGAGGGCCGCCCGGCCGGGATCAACCTGCTCGACTACGGCTGCATGCGCACGTTCGCGCCGAAGTTCGTCGGCGGCGTCGTCGATCTCTATCGCGGGCTGCATGAAGGCGACGAGGCGCGCATCGTCCACGCTTATGAGACTTGGGGCTTCACGGGTCTTTCGAAGGAGCTGATTGATGTGCTCAACATCTGGGCGCGCTTCATCTATGGCCCGCTGCTCGATGATCGCGTGCGCTCGATCGCGGAGGGCACGACGCCCGGCGAGTACGGCCGGCGCGAGGCTTTCACGGTGCATAAGGCGCTCAAGGAGAAGGGGCCCGTGAAGGTGCCGCGCGAGTTCGTCTTCATGGATCGCGCGGCGATCGGGCTCGGCGGTGTCTTTCTTCATCTGGACGCACGCCTCAACTATTTTCAGATCTTCAACGAGACCATACGGGACTTCGATCTTGCACGCGTCGGCGCGCGGCAGCGGGCCGCCTTCGCCGAGGCCGGCGTGCCACTCCCCGAGGGAACGGAAGATCGCACATGACGGGAGAGGGGGCCGCAGTCGTGTCCAAGCCGATCGTTCTCGTCGCTGCGGCGGCGCTCATCGACGTCGACAATCGTGTGCTCATCGCCGAGCGTCCGCCCGGAAAATCCATGGCCGGTCTCTGGGAATTTCCCGGCGGCAAGGTCGCGCCGGGCGAGACCCCGGAACAGGCACTCCTGCGCGAGCTTCAGGAGGAGCTTAGCATCGAGGTCTGCGAGACATGCCTCGCGCCTTTCACGTTCGCGAGCCACAGCTATGAGAGCTTTCACCTGCTGATGCCGCTCTATCTGTGCCGCAACTGGGAAGGCGAGATCGTGCCGCGCGAAGGCCAGCGCGTGAAGTGGGTGCGGGCGATGCGGCTCGCCGACTATCCCATGCCGCCCGCGGATGTACCGCTGGTAGCCATGCTGCGCGATCTGCTCGG
>CAUJKI010000354.1 GCA_963205015.1 Pseudomonadota bacterium | reverse complement strand
AAGCAGGCCGCAGAGTAAGGAGGCAGCACCATGTACGAGACCACCTATCACCGCGCCTCCAGCGTCGACGAGGCGGCCGCCCTGTTCAAGAAGGGCGCAGACGCGAAATACCTCGCCGGCGGCCACACGCTGCTGCCGGTGATGAAGCAGCGCCTCGCGCTGCCGGCGTGCGTCATCGATCTTGGCGGCATTGGCGGACTTTCGGGCGTTCGCGTCGAAGGAGACGCGCTCACGATCGGCGCCATGACGCGCCACGCCGATGTCGCTGCGTCGGCCGATGTGCGCCGCCTGATCCCGGCACTTGCGCACCTCGCAGGCCTCATCGGCGACCCGCAGGTGCGCAATCGCGGCACGATCGGCGGCTCGCTCGCCAACAACGATCCCTCGGCGGACTATCCGGCCGCCGTCCTGGGCCTCGGAGCGACGATCCTCACCGACAGCCGCAGCATCGGGGCAGATGACTTCTTCGATGGGCTTTTCACCACCGCGCTCGAGGAAGGCGAGATCATTCGCGCCGTATCGTTCCCCGTGCCGGAGCGCGCCGCCTATGAGAAATTTCCTCACCCCGCATCACGCTTCGCGCTCGTCGGCGTGATGGTGAGCAAGGGCGCGAGTGTGCGCGTCGCGGCAACCGGTGCGGGAGAAGGCGGCGTGTTCCGCGTGCCGGCGTTCGAGGCCCCGCTGGAGAAGGACTTCAGCGTCAGGGCAATCGAGGGCCTCGCCGTTGCCGCCGACGATATGATCGCCGACATCCACGCACCGGCGGCTTACCGCGCTCAGCTCGTCGGTGTGCTCGCGCGCCGCGCCGTGGCTGCGGCGGCCGCCAAATAGGCGAATAGGATCTGGATGGGACCGCACACCTTGGGCTGCGGTCCCAACGGCCTCACTTCTTGTAGCGCCAATAGGCGCCATGCTCGCTCTGGACGAGCTCGAACTCAGGACCGCGCGTGCTCGGCGGGCGCATGCCGCTGCTGATCAGGCGACGAATGTCGCCGAGCAGCGCCTCGCGGTCCGCAAACGTCGAGTGGTTCACGCCGAAGAAGCTCGTATCGAGGCTCGAGATGTCGATCGTGTCGGCAGCCCCCGGCACGACCACGGGGCCGCCGTTCGGCACATAGCCGGCGGGGCTCTCGCCGAGCCGCGTCCAGCGCGATGCGGCGAGCGCGCGGTCATTCGATGAGGCGTAGAGCGTCATGCCGCGCCGAAGCCCGGTGATCTGCGATGCGATCAGCTCGAAGCTCTCGCGCGTGACATCGGGCGCCGCGAGGATGATCTCGCCGAAGCGCGGGCGGCCAGCCTTGGCCACCTGCGGCTCGCCGCGCTGGATGTCGCGCAGCACCTCCAGTAGAGGATCGGCGCCCATACTGTGCGCGATCAGGTGGACCTCCGTGGCGCCACTCTCCTTGGCGATGATGTCGACGAATTCACGGAGCTGGTCGCGCGCATCGCGTGCCCGGCCGCGGTCGAGCACGTAGCCCGTGAGACCCGCAACCGACGGCCAGCTATAGACGAAGGGCACACCATCGAACTCGAGGTCGTGTGCGATCTGCGCCGCGCGGAAGAGCGCATCGTCGAACGTGACGAAATAGCCGTGCACGAACACGAATGCCTGCCCGGGGAAGCGGCGCGATCCGGCGAGCTTCTTACGGGCTTCGCGCACGAAATCCTTCTGCGTCAGCACATCGACGGCGAACACCGTGAAATCGCGCGAGAGATCCTCCTCACGCAGCGAGAAGCGCGCGACGATCAGATCCCATTCGGGACGCGGGATGGAGCCCTTCTCGCGCCCTTCCTTGGGAACCGTCACCACGGCCTTGCCGAGCGTGAGCTGGTTGGACCTGCCGGTGCCAAACGCCGCAACCGCGTTCCCGAACTTGGTGCGGTCCGCCTCGCGCTTGCGATCCGTGCCGAAGTAGACGTCGACCTCGGTGTAGCGCTTGTTGGGATCAGCCGCAGCAGGCGCCAGCGAGCGGCTGGCGGCCTTCGGCGGCGCGCCACCTGGCGTCGTCGCCACCGGCGGCGGCGGTGGTGCGGGCTGGGCTTCCGGAGCGCGCGCGCTCGGCGCTGGAAGCTGAAAGCCGCGCGTGCGCGGTGCCGTATCGGGTGGTGGCGCTGACGGGCGTGTCGCCTCGACCGACTCGCGTGGCGCGGGCTGCATACGCGGCTGCGCGGTCGGGGGCGGAGGCGGCGTCTCCATACGCCGCGCCATGGGTGGCGGGGCCGCGCCGCCCGACGGCTGATCCCTCTCGAGCCTGAACTCGCGCTTCTGCGCCGTGGTCGGTGGGGCCCCGAGCGTCGGCGCCGGCTGCAGGCCCCAGACTTCGATCGTCGCCGCCTTCGCCGAACGGTCCACGCGCGAGAAGCGCACCGTGATGAGGCGGATCTGGCGTGCATCGTCCGTCGCAGCGAACACGCGGCTCTGCGCGCCGGGTCCGAGGCGGACAGGCGGCGTGACGGTCTCGGCGTGCACGCGGCCGGTGGTATAGACGATCGAGATATGCTCGATCGCGATCGTCGCATCATGGACTGCGAACCTGATGCCCCTGCATCCGGCGCTCCAAGCGGAGGCATCGATCAGCACCTGCTTTGCACCGACCCCAGCCGTTGCGGTGTTGATGCGTGCCCAGCGATCCTGAGCGCTGGCGGTGGAGGAAATTCCCACGATCGCCAGCAGAAATGCGATAAGCCACTTGGTCATGACCGTTGCCCCGCCCGCGCCAACTCGCCGACCGCCACAGTCGGCGCCCGCGCGGAGACTTACTGCCTTCAATCCCGCCCCATATGTCACGCGATTGCGTCAACTTGCGGACAGGACGAATGAGGTACGGCCCATCCACAAGGTCGCGGAAGATGCCCCGCGCACTCGACTATCTACGCCATGCCGAGCTTCTGCGCCATGTCGAGATCCCAGAATGCCGCTTCGATCTTGTGGCCATCGGGATCGCGGAGAAAACAACCGTAGTACGGCGCCCCGTATTCCGCGCGCGGACCAGGCCTGCCATCGTCCGTGGCGCCAGCCGCCATGCCCGCGGCATGAAATGCATCCACCTCGGCCGTCGATCTCGCGAAGAAGCCGAAATGCGTGCCGTTGCCGGTGCTTGCGAGCTTGCCGTCAATCGGCACCTGGACCCAGAACTCTGGATACGCGCGACCGTAGGCGACCGCACCCGGGTGCTCCATGATGCGGCGGCAGCCGAGGGTTGCAAGCACCGCGTCGTAGAAAAGCATCGCGCGCTCGAAATCCCGTGTCCCGACCGAGACATGCGAGAGGATGGATGGATTGGGCGTGCCGGCATCCGTCATGACTGGTGGCTCCTGATCAGGCCCGCAGGGCATAGCATCGCGTACCCCCGCGGGACGATGACCCCGCACGTTATGGCAAGCCAGCGTCAATCCGGCATCAAACGGCGAGCGCTACCCCGCGACGCGCCGCGGCGGCAACCAGCGTGTTGCGCAGGAGGCAGGCAATGGTCATCGGCCCGACGCCACCGGGCACCGGCGTGATGGCGCCGGCGACATGGCGCGCATCCTCGAAATGAACGTCGCCGACGAGGCGGGTCTTGCCCCCCTCGCCCGGCACGCGGTTGATGCCGACATCGATCACGATGGCGCCGGGCTTGATCCAGTCGCCCCGGATAAGCTCGGGCCGCCCGACTGCAGCGACGAGCAGGTCGGCGCGCGCAGCGATCTCCGGCAGCGAGCGGCTCCGCGAATGCGCGATCGTGACGGTGCAGTTCTCCGCGAGCAGGAGCTGAGCAACCGGCTTGCCGACGATGTTCGAGCGGCCGACGACAACCGCCTCGAGACCCGCGAGATCAGGCTGCACCGACTTCGCCAGCATGATGCAGCCGAGCGGCGTACAGGGCACGAGCGCCGGCTGTCCGGTTGCGAGGCGACCGGCGTTGATCGGGTGGAAGCCGTCCACGTCCTTTGCCGGATCGATCGCCTCAATGACGCGGCCCTGGTCGATGTGCGGCGGCAGCGGGAGCTGGACGAGAATACCGTCCACATCCGCGCGCCGGTTGAGCTCGCCGACGATCTCGAGCAGCGCGCTCTCGCTCGTCGTCGCCGGTACCTTGATCTCGAAGGAGGCCATGCCGGCCGCGCGCGTCTCGCGGCCCTTGTTGCGCACGTAGACCTCGCTCGCCGGGTCTTCGCCGACGAGGACGACCGCGAGGCCGGGCGTCACGCCATGTTCGCGGCCGAGGCGCGCGACCGCGGCTGCGACATCCTCCCTGAGCCGCACTGCGATAGCCTTACCGTCGATGATTGTTGCGCCCGACATCGCCCCTCCTTCGTCTCTTCAGTCGTGATCGGCGAGCCGTCGCTCGAGTTCTATCGAAAGCGCCGCCGCGTCGCCGGCAATGGCGAGGCTCTTCACCCGCGCCGTGCTGCCGCCAGCCAGGGTGACCGTGCCCTTCGGCACACCGAGCCAGCGTGCGACGGTCTCCGTGACAGCCGCGTTGGCCGCGCCTTTGTCAGGCACGGCGCGCACCCGCACCTTGAGTGCCGGACCTTGCGGGGTCGTTTCAAGTCCCTCGACGGCATCCTTGGAGGATTTGGGCGTCACCCGCACTCTGAGCACCACGCCTTCGCGGGAGGGCATCCACGGCCGGGTAGCACTCGACGTCATCGCACGAGGTCGATGAGGCTTTGAATGACCACACTCTGCACGAAGTAGCACCCGAGCAGCAGGATGACCGGCGAAATATCGATGCCGCCGAGGTCCGGCAGCACGCGCCGGATGGGGCGCAGCAGCGGCTCGGTGACGGCGTTGAGCGCATTCCAAAGCGAGCGCACGAAGGGGTTGTAGGCGTTGACGACGTTGAAGGCCATCAGCCAGCTCAGCACGACGCTGGCGATGATCACCCAGGTGTAGAGAGAGACGAGATAGCTGGTGAATTCGAGCAGTCGGATGAGCAGCACGGGCGCCGTCCCTTTTTTGTCTCGCCAATATATCTAAGCCCGGCGCCGCCGACGGTTTCACCGTGGCCCCCGGGTCCTATCCCCGATAATGCGAATATTGACCCTTTGCCCGGTACGACTCCAGATACGTCGGCACGATGGTATCGATGGCGTGCGGACCCTGGATGCCGAGGCCTTGCAGCGTGCGCCCTTCCTCGATCGCCGCCGCGCTCACGACGTTGTCGCTCTGGAGCATTCGCACCTGATCGACGGTAAGAGGCCTGATTGCATTCGGCAGCGGCGCAGTGAGGGCGGCGAGCAGCTTGGCGAGCCAGAAGGGCAGCGGCAGGTAGGGGCGGGCCCGGCCGGCATACTCCTGCACACGGTCGAGGAGCGCCCGGAAGGTAAGCACCTCGGGGCCGCCGAGCTCGTAGATCACGCCGGACTTGCCAGTACCCTCGCAGATACCGGCGATCGCGGCCGCGACGTCCCCGACATAGACGGGCTGAAAGCGCGTCCGTCCGCCGACGAGCGGCAGCACCGGCGCCACCCGCGCCATGGCGGCAAAACGATTGAAGAGGCTGTCCTCGGGACCGAAGATCAGTGAGGGGCGCAGGATGATTACCTCGGGAAAGGCCTCGAGCACCGCCGCCTCGCCCTGAGCCTTGGTGCGCCCGTACTGCCCGGCCGAAGTGGGGCTCGCACCGATGGCGGAGACATGCACAAAGCGGCGGGCGCCCGCCTCACGCGCGGCCCGCGCCACGGTGCGGGCGCCGGCCACATGAATGGTCTCGAACGTCTGGGCGCCGGATTTGGCGAGGACACCGACGAGGTTGACGACGCCGTCGGCCCCCTCGAGCGCGCGGGCAATCGAGTCGGGATAGCGGACATTGCCCTGCACGGCATGGATCTGCCCGACGCTGCCCATGGGCTGGAGGTAGCCGGCAAGATCCGGCCGGCGCACCACCGCCCGGACCCGGAAGCCGCGCCGCGCCAGTGCCCTGACTGTATGCCGGCCGACGAAGCCGGAGCCGCCCACCACCGCGATGAGCCGCCCTTCTTCCCGCGTCACCATGCCCGTATCCCCATTGCTTGCCCGCGCGAGGAATACATGGCCGGACGGCCGGCCTCAAGGGCGCGGCTGGCCGCGCCCCCCGCCGCGATCGTCGCGGCGCTAAAAAAGGCTTTCTTCCGCCATGGTTGACGCGGTGCCAACGGCTTTCCTCCGAAATCGCCAGGCGCTGTCCCGAAAACGAACGGAAATCCCGCGCCAGGGCGTTCCTTAGGGAACTGCAAAGGAGAGCGTTCCGAGATCATTTAGTCAAATGCCGATCGAATTTACTTCTTCTCAGTCAGAGCCCTGACATCTTGCGCTTATGCCCGCCCTCAAGCCGGCGTGGCAGCATTCGACGGCTGAAGTCGGGATAGGAGTTGCGTTCCCCATGGCCAGATTTGATGTTGCGTTCCATGAGATGCCGGACCTCGCCGCTCAGGGCGGGGCCGCCGATGCGCTGTTCGAGCTAGGTCTCGCCTACTGCAGCGGCCGCGATGTCGAGGTCGACCTCGTCGAAGCGCACAAATGGTTCAACCTCGCCGCTCTGCGCGGCAACAGCGAAGCCAAGCGCTACCGCAGCGAACTCGCCAGCGAGATGAGCCGCGCCGAGATCGGCCAGGCCCAGCGCCGCGCCCGCGAGTGGCTGGCGCTGCACTAGGGCGTCCCGTCGCGCCCGTAGAGCAGATAGGCCGGCCGCGTGCTGAGCTGCTCGTAGTAGCGCGATACCGCCGGCAGATCGGGCTTCTCGAAGTCGAGTGTCAGCCAACGGTTCACGATCATACCGACCGGAATGTCGGCCAGTGTGAAGTTTGCCCCGCACACATAGGGGCCGCCGGACTTGATCAAGTCGGCATCAAGCCGCTGGAGCTGGCGGTTCCAGTGCCAGATCCCCCAGTTGATCAGCTCGGTTTTGCCGACGAACTCCGGCGTCTTGGCCTGCAGCCCGAGGAACACGGGCCGCAACCCCGCGAAGCCATCGCTCACGCCCCAATCCATCCAGGCTTCGACTGTCGCCCGAGCGCGCAAATCCTCGGGCAGAAGATCGTACCGGCCATGCTTGCCGGCCAGATAGCGCAGGATCGAATTGCTCTCCCTGAGGACGAAGCCATCGTCCTCGATGACGGGAACCAGACCGAAGTGGCTGATCCGCTGAAACTCCGGATCACTGGTCGGGCGGTAGCCGCGGCCCCAGTCCTCGCGCTCGTACGTCAGAGACATCTCCTCGCACAGCCAGAGCACCTTGCGGACATTGATGCCGTTGGCACGACCGTAGATCTTCAACATGGTCCCTCCTTGGGTCTGACTGTCCCGACCTTAGCTCGCCTGCCATGTAGCCGCCATGCGTGCGCCTGCACAGCTTGGGCTTTGTGCGGGAGCTGACCGGCTGCTATCGAGAAGCGAAGGAGCGCCGCGAGGACGCTCCGCGAACGCGATCGGTGGAAACGCGCAATGATCTACGACTATATCATCGTCGGCGGCGGCTCGGCGGGGTCGGTGCTCGCCAACCGCCTCTCCGCAAAAAGCTCGAACAATGTCCTGCTGCTGGAGGCCGGCCCTGATACGCCGCACGGCGCGGTGCCGAAGGAGATCCTCGACAGCTATCCAGGCACGGCCTACTTCGATCCGCGCTTCCACTGGACGAAGCTGCGCGTGCGCACCGAGGTCGTCTCGCACAACAACCCGCAAGAAGCACCGCCACCCTTCCGCAAGTACGAGCAGGCGCGCGTGCTCGGCGGAGGATCGTCGATCAACGGCCAGCTCGCCAATCGCGGCGCACCGACCGACTATGCCGAATGGGAGGCGCGGGGCGCGCGCGGCTGGAGCTGGGATGGCGTGCTCCCCTACTTCCGCAAGGTCGAGCGCGACATGGATTTCGACGGTCCCTTCCACGGCAAGGAAGGCCGCATTCCCGTGCGACGCATCTTCCCTCCCCACTGGACCGGGCTCGCCAAAGCGGCGGCCAAGGCCTTCGAGGCGCAGGGCTGGCAATACGTCGAAGA
The DNA here is from genome assembly GCA_963205015.1 of Pseudomonadota bacterium. Classification (GTDB taxonomy): domain Bacteria; phylum Pseudomonadota; class Alphaproteobacteria; order Rhizobiales; family Hyphomicrobiaceae. The sequence goes on along the minus strand of CAUJKI010000354.1, from coordinate 7,376 downwards.
CCAGAACGGCGAGTTCATCGACGGCTACCTCCCGCTGACACACTCGAACGCCAATGAGCAGCGTGTCTCGGCCGCCATCGGCTACCTCGACCCGGAGGTCCGCAGCAGGCCGAACCTGACCATCTCCACGAGCACGGAGGTGAGCGCACTCGTCTTCGAAGGCAACCGCTGCGTCGGCGTGCGCGCGAACGTCAAAGGCCAGGCGCAGGAGTTCCGCGCCAATGAGGTCATCCTGTGCAGCGGCGCAATCCATTCGCCCTCACACCTCATGCGCTCAGGCATCGGCCCTGTCGGCCACCTCAAGGATCTCGGCATCGAAGTGCGTGCCGCGCTCGGAGGCGTCGGCCAGCGCCTGACCGATCATCCCGCCATCTCGGTCTCCGCGTACCTGCGCCCCGGGGGGCGCATGAACAGCTTTACGCGCCGGCACATGACGCTCGGCCTGCGCTATTCCTCGGGAATAGGCGGCCTGCCGCCGGGCGATATGTTCGTGAGCGTCGTCTCAAAGTCGGCCTGGCACGATGTCGGCAAGCGCATTGCCTCGATGCTCATCTGGGTGAACCGGACCTGCTCGGAGCGAGGCGAAGTGAAGCTCGTATCGCGGGACTGGCGCGAGGAGCCGCTCGTGGAGTTCAACCTGCTCTCGGACCGCCGCGATCTCGAGCGGCTCATGGACGGCTTCAAGCGCATGGGCCAGGCCTACGCGCATCCCGACATGCAGAAGATCACTTCGAACCCTTTCCCGGCCGCCTACTCGGACCGTGTGCGCGCGCTCGGCGTCGTGTGCACGAAGAACAAGATCATTACCGGCATCGCGGGCGCGCTCCTCGACGGTCCGCAGTTCGTCCGCAACTATCTCTTCGACAACGTCATCGTCGAAGGCTTCAAGTTCAATCAGGTCATGCAGGACGACGAGGCGCTTGAAGCCTTCGTGCGCAAGGCAACGATCGGCGTGTGGCACGCGTCATGTTCGTGCCGCATGGGCGCTGATGGCGATCCCATGGCCGTCACCGACAATCAGGGACGCGTGCGCGGCGGCATTGGCGGGCTGCGCGTCGTCGATGCCTCGATCTTCCCCATGGTGCCGAGCGCGAACACGAACTTCCCCGTGCTCATGACGGCGGAGAAGATCGCCGATGCCATGCTGGCGGCGTGAGCTGCGTGGCCTGAGCGTCGCGAAAACTACAGTCGCGGGCACCCCATCGCATCTGCGACACCGTTGAAGCTGTCCGTCGCGATGTCCCAGTCATGGTCCTTCGCGACGTCGGCGACCTTCTTCGGACCATACTCGTTCGGCCGGGCGACGAACGCCGTGCGAAAACCGGTCTTGGCCGCAGCAGCGAGATCGCTGTTGTGGGCGGCAACCAGCATGACCTCGTGCGGCTCCAGATTGAGGGCCGCGGCACTGCCAAGGTACGCCTGAGGCGTCGGCTTGAAGGCGCGCGCGACCTCGGCGCCGACGATGGTGTCCCATGGAAGGCCGGAATGTTTTGCCATGCGCACGGCGAGGCCGATGTTGGCGTTCGAGCACGTCGCGATGATGTAGCGCGACTTGAGCCGCGTCAGGCCCTCAACGGCATCGGGCCAGGGCGGGAGGCGATGCCAGATGCTGACGAGATGCTGAATGTCCTGCTCGGGAAGGCCCTTGATGTCGTACTTCTCAAGAAGCTTCTCGAGGCTCTCGCGGTGGAGCGTGTCGAGGATCGTGAAGGGACGGCGCCCCGAGCGCACTTCCTCCATGGAAGGCTGGTAGAGGCCGCGCCAGTCATCGGCGAACTCAGCCCAGTCACGATCGATCCCGCGCGCCTTGCCGAATGCCGTGAGCTCGCTGATGGAGCCTCCGCGCCAGTCGACGACTGTGCCGAACACGTCGAATACCAGCGCCTTCACCTGATCTTTCGCCGCCATGCAGAGCACTCCTTCGCTCTTGTGAATTTTCTTGTCGGCCAGGCTAGGCCGCCGGCAATTCGCGGGCCGCAGCCGACTGCCAGTCCTCCGCGATCATGGCCGCTGCCTTTTCCGCAATCATCAGCGTCGGCGAGTTCGTGTTGCCGGACGTGATCGTCGGCATGATCGAGGCATCGGCAATGCGCAGGCCCTCCAAACCATGCGCCTTGAGGCGTGGCGAGACAACGGCAGAGTCGTCGGTGCCCATCCGGCATGTCGAAACGGGATGGAAGATGGTCGTCGAGATCTCGCCGGCAGCCCGGGCCAGATCCTCGTCGCTCTGGAGATCGAGGCCGGGCCGGAACTCCTCCGGGCGGTATTTGGCGAGTGCCGGCATGGAGACGATCCGGCGCGTGACGCGCACACTGTCGGCGGCGACGCGGCGATCGTCCTCGGTGGCCAGGTAGTTCGGGCGGATCTCGGGATGGGCGCTCGGATCGGGCGAGACGATGCGCACGTGCCCGCGACTCGTCGGGCGGACATTGCACACGCTCGCCGTGAAGGCGGGGAAAGGATCGAGCGGCTCGCCGAACTTCGGCAAGGTGAGTGGCTGCACGTGGTACTGAATGTTCGGCGTCTCACGCGAGGGATCCGATCGCGTGAAGGCGCCGAGCTGGGAGGGCGCCATGGTCATCGGCCCGCGCCGGAAGAAGGCGTATTCGAACGCGAAGCTCGCGCGCTGGACGAGGCTCTGATAGCGCTCGTTCATGGTCTTCACACCCTGCACCTTGTAGGCACAGCGGATCTGCAGGTGGTCCTGCAGGTTCTCGCCGACACCCTTGAGCTCATGGCGCACGGCAATGCCATGCTGCTGCAGGAGCGTGCCGGGCCCGATGCCTGAGAGCTGCAGAATCTGCGGCGTACCGATGGCACCTGCTGCCATGATCACTTCGCGCCGCGCGTTCGCCTGGCGCATGGCACCGTACTGGTTGAACGCCACACCCGTCACGCGGCGACCCGCCATCTCGAGGCGATGCACGGTCGCGTGCGTGGCGATCGTCAGGTTCGGCCGGCTCTTCGCGGGGCGCAGGAAGCCCTTCGCCGTATTCCAGCGGATGCCAGAACGCTGATTGACGTGGAAGTAGCCACAGCCCTCGTTGCTGCCACGATTGAAGTCGTCGATCTTCGGGATGCCCGCCTCGGCCGCCGCCTCGCGGAATGCATCGAGGATCTCCCAGGAGATACGCGGCTTCTCGATGCGCCACTCGCCGCCGCGCTCGTGCAGGCCTTCGAAGGCATCGGGCTCCAACGCCCACTGATCCTCGTGACGACGGAAGTAAGGGAGTACGTCGTCCCAGCCCCAGCCGGGATTACCCATCTGGCGCCAGCCGTCGTAGTCGCGGGCCTGACCGCGCATGTAGATCATGCCGTTGATCGAGGAGCAGCCGCCGAGCACCTTCCCGCGCGGATAATTCAGCGATCGGCCGTTGAGTCCTGGCTCGGCGGCAGTTGCATAGCCCCAGTCGGCGCGGGGATTGCCCATGAGGTAGAGATAGCCGACCGGGATATGAATCCAGTGATAGTTGTCGCTCCCACCCGCCTCCAGCAGGAGCACGCGCTGACTTGGATCTGCCGAAAGCCGGTTGGCGAGCAGGCAGCCCGCCGTTCCCGCGCCAACGATGATGTAGTCGTAGGTGCCTTCCACGCCCATGCGCCGCCTCCCCGCCCAAGTTCGCCGGAGCCTGCGCAAAGACCGCGCCGAAGCCGCTCCCGCCCTGCTTTTTGCTGCAGACTCTGTTCATAGCGCGCAGACCGAGACAGGCAATGCGGAAAAATCGATGCCGGAGGCGCAGGAGTGGCGGCAAAATCGCTCGATGCCGCTCGCTGGCACGCCTGCCATGTGTGGGCAAGAACCAGGGTTGGCGCAAAGCCGGAGTTGGGGGCTACCCTGATCGGGCCTCGTGGTTCGCCCTGATCGTTGGCAATCCTCGATTGCATCTTACAATTTTATCAATGTAAACGTGTTTAACGCGCTGCCCTAAATTTCACCCTTTGTAAACAATTTTTCGCGGCAGGCCTTGCAGTTTTTCCCGAGATGAGTGCATATGGACACACTGAAATCGTGGCGCCGTCCCACCTATCCCCCCCATAGAGGCGTCACGTGATAGCCCGCGGTCTCCCCCCGACCGCGGGCTTTTTTCTTTTCATTGCATCCACTCACAAGGTTTCAGGCGCCCGCGCGTTGACTCTCGCACCCGTGGCCCCATGTCCCTGTGAGATGGAAAGGCCGCAAAATGCGTACACTCATCGTAAGTGCAGCGATCGCCATGGTCGCATTGCTCAACTTCCCGGCACCGGCCGGCGCGCAGTACCTCTACAATGGCTTCCGCCGCATCGACCCCATGGGTGTCGACCGACCGCCTGCGCCACAACCGAATGCCCGCCGGGGCTCACGCAAGGTCTACGAGCCGCTCAGGGGCAACTATCCGCCTTGCGAGGGTCTCAAATGGCGCGGTGATCGCTGCCGGCTTCCGACCGGGCAGGTCTGCATGGTCTTCGAGCATGGGCTCGACAGCTGCGTTTGATCTGCACCGGGCACCAATCGCCAAAATAAAAGAACACGCGCGGTGCGCACCGCGCGTATCCTGCACTGCCTCGATCACTTGCCGCGATACAGGCGAGCTTAGCTGTTCGACGACGTCTTCATGACGAACGGGTTGCCACCACCGCCGACCGCGTTGTTGATCCACACGCTCTTCGTCTGCAGGTAGCCCTCGATGGCGTCCGCGCCGTTCTCGCGCCCGAGGCCCGATGCCTTATAGCCGCCGAACGGCATCGTGAAGGAGACCGCGCGGTAGGTATTCACCCACACGGTGCCGGCCTTGATCTTCTGCGCCATCATGGTCGCGCGGCGCACGGACTGCGTCCACACGCCCGACCCCAGCCCATAGGCGATGTCGTTCGCGATCTGGATCGCCTCCGCCTCGTCCTTGAACTTGATGACCGAGAGAACGGGCCCGAAGACCTCCTCCTGTGCGATGCGCATCTGATTGTGCACGCCGGTGAAGATGGTCGGCTTCACGAAATACTTGCCACCGCCCTCTGCCGCCGTCGCCGGCCCGCCGCCGAGCACGCACTTGGCACCTTCGCCCTTGGCGATGTCGATATAGCCGAGGATCTTCTGGTATTGGGGCGGCGTCGTCACAGGGCCGACCTGGGTCTCGAAGAGCTGCGGATTGCCGAGCTTCGCCGTCGCGGCGACCTCGACGAGCTTCTCGACGAACTTGTCGTGAATGCTCTCCTGCACGAGCAAGCGCGAACCCGCGATGCACGTTTGGCCGGTCGCGGCGAAGATACCGGAGATCGCGCCGTTGACGGCTTCATCGAGAATGCAGTCGTCGAACATGATGTTCGGTGACTTGCCGCCGAGCTCGAGTGATACTTTCTTGAACGTGCGCGCGGCGAGCTCGTTCACGCGCGCGCCCGTCGCCGTACCGCCCGTGAAGGCGACCTTGGCGATCTTTGGATGCGTGACGAGCGGCTCGCCGACGACGGCGCCGAAGCCGGTCACGACGTTGATGACACCCGGCGGCACGCCTGCCTCCTCCACGACGAGCTTCATGAACTCGAGGAGCGATGCGGATGTGAATTCACTCGGCTTGATGACGACGGTGCAACCCGCAGCCAGCGCCGGCGCCAGCTTCCAGCCGACGAGCATGAGCGGCGAGTTCCACGGCGTGATGAATACGCACGGGCCGACCGGCTCCTTCAGCGTGTAGCAGAAGTGGTCGGGCTTATCGACGGGAATGGTCTGGCCGGTGATCTTGTCGGCAAGACCACCATAGTAATAGTACCACTCGGGCAGGTACTGCGTCTGCGCGTACATCTCCGAAATGAGCTTGCCGTTGTCGCGCACCTCGATCTCGGCGAGATGCTTGGCGTGCTTGGCGATCAGATCGCCCATCTTGCGCAGCAGGCGACCGCGCGCCGTCGCCGTCATCGCGGGCCACGGGCCGCTCTCAAAGGCGCGCGCCGCCGCCGCACAGGCAAGCTCGGCGTCGCGGGCATCGCACTCGGGGATCAGCGCCCAGGGCTCGCCCGTATAGGGATCGCTCGTCTCGAAGGCCTTGCCCGAGGCGGCATCCGTCCACTTGCCGTCGATATAGGTCTGGTAGCGCTTCAGCGTCGTCGGCCGGTCCTGCATATTTCTCTCCCGAATCTGGCGCGCCACCGACACGCGGCGGCACACGTGATCGCGTTATCCTTCATCGGGGAGCAAGCTATCCGTACGCGACGATCGCAGCAAGGCCGCCGGCGCAGCTTTGAATTGCTCTATTGCCGCTCGGCGAGCAGCGCATCGAGATCGAGGCGCTTGGTGATCATCGACAAAGCGCCCTCGGCCGTGCGTGGCCATTCCTCCTTGGGCTTATCGCGGTAGAGCTCGACGCCGTTGCCGTCGGGGTCCCGCAGATAGAGGGCTTCGCTCACCCCATGGTCGCTGGCGCCGTCGAGCCTGATGCCGGCCGCCTGCACCCGCCTGAGCGCATCCGCAAGCATTGTCCGATCGGGATAGAGGATCGCCACATGGTAGAGCCCGGTCGTCCCCGGAGCTGGAGCCGAGCCGCCCTTGCTCTCCCAGGTGTTGAGCGCGATGTGATGGTGGTAGCCGCCGGCGGAGAGGAATACGGCCCCTTCGCGCTGCTGCATGACCTCGAACCCGAGGACGTCGCGCCAGAATCCGAGAGCGCGATCGATGTCGGCCACTTTGAGATGAACGTGCCCGATCCGCGTGGCGGGATGGATGGGCCTGGCAGGTGTGCTCATGGAAAAGCCTCGTTCGAGATGCCGCTTGCGGCGCCGCGGGCGCCCGGGGCGCGGCTGAAGGATGCTCTGCCGTAGATTCAGCGCTCCGCCAGTCAGGTACAACCGACCTCGCGGGAACGTGACCTCACGCGAGCGGGGTGCGCCGGACGCCCGAATAGTGTTACATTATTCGCCGAACACCCAGTTGGCCAGCAGTGAGAATGGAATGCGCCGCGCACAGACCGCCCCAGCCTTCCCGACCCCGGGTCATGATCATGCTCCCTGCCTCAAGGACACATTGCGCCGCGCGGCGGACGCCTTCGAGGCCCGCGGCCTCAAGCTCACCCCATTGAGGCAGCGCGTGCTCGAGGAAGTCGCGGCATCGCATCACGCCGTGGGTGCCTACGAGATCCTTGAACGGCTCTCGCGGAAAGAGCGCACGCGCATGGCGCCGATCTCGGTCTATCGCGCGCTGGATGCCCTTCTTGAAATGGGCGTGGTGCACCGTCTTGAAAGCCGCAATGCCTACTTCGCCTGCCATGCGCCGCACGACAAACACGGCACGCGCCAGATCATCCTCGCGTGCGAACGCTGTGCTGCCGTCGCCGAGGTCGCGACGCCCGCCGCCTTCGAGGCCATCGATGACGCGGCCCGCGGCGCCGGTTTCGGGCCGACGCGCGTCATGG
>CAUJKI010000353.1 GCA_963205015.1 Pseudomonadota bacterium | reverse complement strand
ATCATTGAGGTGCGCATCGATGTCCGACTTGATGTTGTCGATGTCCTTGGTGACGCTGCCGAGGTCGCTCGAAATGGACCGCTCGGTCTCCTGCATGGACTGATTGAGCTCCTGCCCAAGCCCTTCCACGTCTTTCTTGATCTGATCGAGCTCGCTCTCCCGCATGGCCTCGTCGAACTGGGCGCGGAATTCATCGGCTTGCCGCTTAATGATGCCCATGTACTTACCGATGGTCCTGAGCAGGATCGGGAAGTCCTTGGGGCCGAGCACGATCAGGGCCACGATGCCCAGCAGCAGCAGCTTGCCTGACGTGAGATCGAACATGATCGCTTTCTGTAGTCCGGCTTCAGGGGCGTCGTCAAAGTTGCAGCAGAAACCGCACCCTCTCACCGCCGGCTCCGCTGCAGTCCGCCACGGCCGTGCCCAATGGTCCGGATGACTGCTCCATGCGGAACCGGGACGAGCCAGCGCCCTTCAGCCGCGCGGGAGGTCGACGCCCCGACCCGCTCAGGGTCAGCCGACCTTTGTTCCGGTCGATGAGCTGGTCGCCGAGTGCGGTTCCGGCGCCTTGCCCTCGAGCTTCTTCGGAGCATCCGTCGCGGCCGCGGCGTCGTCCTCCTCGGTCATGCCCTTCTTGAAGCTTTTGATGCCCTTGGCGACGTCGCCCATGATCGAGGAAATCTTCCCGCTGCCGCCGAAAAGCAGCACGGCGATGACCAGGAAGATCAGCCAGTGCCAGACGCTGAGTGTACCCATTCCACCGAACTCCTTGGGGAGGCGGCGCAGTGATCCTATCTGCTGCCGCCGGTTTTGCCGAAAGTATCGCAGAAAGGCCCCTGGCCAGCAAGGCAACCTGCTCGGAAAGTTCGCAAATCATAAGCGAAAGGGCGCCGCAGCGGGCGCCCCTCGATTCTCTGGCCAGTTTGTCCTTCGGCAGGCTCGCGCCGCCGAAGGCTCTATCAGGCGGCAGCGTTCTTGCCGTCGCCCGGCTCCCGCAGCACATACCCGCGGCCCCAGACCGTCTCGATATAGTGCTTGCCGCCGGTCGCGTTCTGCAGCTTCTTGCGCAGCTTGCAGATGAACACGTCGATGATCTTCAATTCCGGCTCATCCATGCCACCGTAGAGATGATTGAGGAACATCTCCTTCGTCAGGGTCGTCCCCTTCCTGAGGGAGAGCAGCTCCAGCATCTGGTATTCCTTACCCGTCAGATGCACGCGCTGGCCGTTGACCTCCACCGTCTTCGTGTCGAGGTTCACCCTGAGCTCGCCGGTCTCGATCACCGACTGCGCATGGCCCTTCGAGCGGCGGACGATCGCCTGAATACGGGCAATAAGCTCGTTCTTGTGGAACGGCTTGGTCATATAGTCGTCGGCGCCGAAACCGAGGCCGCGAACCTTGTCGTCGATGCCGGCCAGGCCCGACAGTATGAGAATAGGCGTCTGGACCTTACTGACGCGGAGGGTCTTGAGGACCTCGTAACCGCTCATGTCAGGCAAGTTGATGTCGAGCAATATGATATCATAATCATAGATTTTGCCGAGATCGACGCCTTCTTCACCGGTACTCGTCGTGTAAACGTTGAAGCCTTCCGACTGCAGCATCAGCTCGATGCTTTGCGCCGTGGCGCTGTCATCCTCGATGAGAAGGACTCGCATGCCAACCTCTCTTCCATGACCCTGTATAGGATCCGCTGCCCCAATTGTGAAGAGTACGCTATTGCACTCAGCAAGTTCATAACTTGGACATTACTTTCGAGAGGTTAACAAAACCTAATGGTCGATTACGCGTTTGCTGATTTTGGGACACCCGCCTAATGTTGCCTCAGCAACGATCCAAGCAGTACTCCCAGCATCACGCTACAATGACCCAGCGGCCAGTCATGCCAAGTAAATGGACACACCAATACGCGGTGCGGCAGGCTGTCCTGGCCGTACTCTGCAGCTCAGAGATGTCGCTTGTTTGCGAACCTCACGCCGATCACGCAGATCACCCAAGCCGTTGCCGTGACTTGTTTGACTGCATGCAACCCCCTAAAATGGTTAGTACATGATTTGCACAGGTTGCTAAAGCATACAGTGCCCGTCCATTGATCGAAAATGGCACGCTCGAGTCCGATCCGATTCAGGCGTTGCGAAACGGCAACTTAATTCGTTCGTTGGATACTGAACCTACGCCGGCTCGTGTGCCTGGCGGCATCGCAGGTGATCAGCATCACGATTATTTAACATGCTGAAACGGATGCGTTGCCGTTGGACGCGTGTAATATGTTGCGGGAGCATGAGTTTTGCATGGTTCCTGCACTGAGTTGATGTGACCAGGAGTTGAGCGTGAATTCACCGGTCTCGCTATGCGATGCGGACCGATGCTCGTGAGTAGGGGGTAGACGGTCATGAAGTCCCGCGACGGTGCGTTGAAGCTGAAGCGCTTCGAGGCCGAAGAGAAGCGCCGCAAGGTGGCGGACATCGAGGCCATGATCCACGAGTTCGAGCAGATGGCTGCCGACCTCGATCGCCAGATCGCCAGCGAGGAAGAGCGCACGGGCATCCGCAACGAGGCGCATTTCGCTTACTCGACGTTTGCGCGCGCCGCCGCCCAGCGTCGTGACAATCTGCGCGCGTCGGTTGCCGGCCTGCGCGAGAAGCTCGAGCTGGCAGTTGCCGTGCGCGACGAAGCCGTGGCTGAACTCGAGGTTGCGACCACCGCAGAGGAGCGCGGCACCGACCGCCCTCGGCGCGTCAATCGTGACGCGGGCGATGCGCGCCTCGGCTGAGGGCCGCGCGCCGTTCCGACCGATCAATGCCTTTTTGCGAAATGAGCATGGCGCGCCAGTGACGCGCCTGCCACGCTTCTCAATCCGATTTGCCGAAGGCGCGCGTCGCCGAGACGAGCTCATGCACGATTCCGGGCTCGGTCATCGCGTGTCCGGCATCGGGAACGATGTGAAGTATCGATCCGGGCCACTGCCGGCTGAGTTCATAAGCGCTGCGCGCCGGCGTGACGACATCATAGCGCCCCTGCACGATGATGCCCGGGATGCCGGCAAGACGGTGCGCGTCGCGCAAGAGCTGGCCATCCGTTTCGAGGAAGCCCCGATTCATGAAGTAATGGCATTCGATGCGTGCGAACGCGAGGGCGTAGGCATCGGAGGCAAAAGCGCGCATCCGCATGGGATCGGGGCGCAGCGCCATGGTCGAGGCTTCCCAGATGCACCAGGCACGCGCTGCTTCGACGCGGATGCGGGGATTGGCGTGCGTGAGACGGCGATAGTAGGCGGGGATGGGATCGCGGCGATCTTCCTCGGGAAGCGCCGACAGGAACGCGTCGTAGGCTTCCGGAAAGAGCCAGCTGCATCCTTCCTCGTAGAACCAGCGGATCTCCGCCTGGCGCAGCAGGAATACGCCCCTGAGGATCAGCTCCCGCACGCGCTCGGCATGACGCTCGGCGTAGGCAATGGCGAGCGTCGCCCCCCAGGAGCCTCCCATGAGCTGCCAGCGCTCGATCTCGAGATGACGGCGCAGACGCTCCATGTCGTCGAGCAGATGCCACGTCGTGTTTTCCTCAAGACTGGCATGCGGTATCGAGCGTCCGCAGCCTCGCTGGTCGAAGAGGATGATGCGATAACGCGCCGGGTCGTGGTAGCGGCGCATGGTGGGGTTGCTGCCGCCCCCAGGTCCACCATGCACGACGAGCACCG
>CAUJKI010000352.1 GCA_963205015.1 Pseudomonadota bacterium | reverse complement strand
TGATCCCGAGGGCATTCTCGTTGTCATGCCCTCCGATCATGTGATCGACGATGCCGCCGCATTCGCCGATGCCGTCCGTCGCGCCGCCTCGGTGGCCGCGGAAGGACGTCTCGTGCTCTTCGGAATCAGGCCGACTTCGGCCCACACCGGTTACGGCTATATCCGCTCCGGCGCGCCGCTCACGGAGGGCGGAGGCGGCGCTTGCGCCGTCGATGCTTTCGTCGAGAAGCCGGACCGGGCGACGGCGGAGGGCTATCTCGCCGCGGGCACCTACCTCTGGAACAGCGGCATCTTCGTTCTGCACGCGCGAACGTTCATCGAGGAGATGAAGCGCCTCGCGCCGGAAATTCTCTCAGCCGCGCAGGCCGCGCTTGCCGGGGCGCGCGAGGATCTGGGTTTTCTGCGTCTCGAGGGCAATGCCTTTGCCGCAGCACCCGCCATCTCGGTCGACTATGCCGTCATGGAGCGCACCACGAAGGCCGCCATGCTGCCGATCGATGTCGGCTGGAACGACGTCGGCTCCTGGTCGTCGCTCTGGGAGATCGCCGAGCACGATGCCGACGGCAATTTTGCGCGCGGGACCGCGATCATGGAAGCCTCGAGCGGGCTCTACGTGCACAGCGAGCGTTCTCTTGTCGCTGCGATCGGCGTGAAGGATCTGGTCATCGTCGACACGCCGGACGCGCTGCTCGTCGCCGACAAGGCGCGCGCGCAGGACGTGTCCAAGATCGTGGCGCGCCTCAAGAGCGAGGGTCGCCGCGAGCATGAGCAGCATCTGCGCAACTACCGGCCTTGGGGCTTCTTCGAGACGCTCAGCATCGGCCCGCGTTTCCAGGTCAAGCTGCTGCACGTGAAGCCCGGCGCCAAGCTCTCCATGCAGCGCCATCATCACCGCTCCGAGCACTGGGTGGTGGTGCACGGCACGGCCAAGGTCGTGATCGGCGAGAGCGAGAGGCTCGTGCGCGAGAACGAGAGCGCCTACATCGTCGCGACGCAGTGGCACCGTCTCGAGAATCCCGGGAAGGTGCCGGTCGAGATCATCGAGGTGCAGATCGGCAGCTACCTCGGCGAGGACGACATCGAGCGGACGGACGACATCTATCACCGCGCCGCCGACGAGACGCGCTAAACTGCGTCAGGACGAGCCCCGCTTCGCGTCGCTCTCGGAACCCGGATCATTGGCGGCCATCGGTGCCGCAGCGCTGCCTGCCGCGGATACGTCCTTGGCGGGCTCGGACGGGTGTGCCCGGTCCCATTCTCGCTGCATCTGATGGAAGCGCTGGTAGCTATAGGGGATCATCGCCAGGTAGGCGAGCGTGAGCACGGTCAGAGTCCCGTAGGGGTACGTCACGAGAAGGCCCACGAGGGCCGCGGCGCCCGTCATGATCGGCAGCAGCAGCTCGCCGCGGATGCGCTCGCCCATGAGCTTGCCCGAGAAAGTCGGGATCGTGGAGACCAGCAGGAAGGCCATGGTCAGCGTGTAGAGCGCGATCAGAAGCGGGTAGTCGCGCACGTTTATCCAGCCGAGCCCGTTGAGGTAGAAGGGCAGCAGCACCGTGATCGCGCCTGCCGGTGCCGGCATCCCCGTGAAGTAGTTCGAGTGCCATTTCGGCTTGTCGATCTCGAGCATGGAGTTGAAGCGCGCGAGCCGCAGCCCCATGCCGCAGGCGAACAGAAGTACCGCGATCCACCCGAAGCCCTTGAGCCCGGCGAGCCCCCACGTGAAGAGCACGATCGCGGGCGCGACGCCGAAATTGATGAAGTCGGCGAGGCTGTCGAGCTCGGCACCGAAGCGCGATTGTGCCTTGAGCGCGCGAGCGAGCCGGCCGTCGACGCCATCCAGGATGGCGGCGATGACGATGAGGCCGATCGCCAGCTCGAAGCGATGCTCGATGGCCATGCGGATCGCCGTCACCCCGGCGCAGAGACTTAGCAGCGTGAAGAAGTTGGGCAAAAGCATCCGCACGGGGATCTTGCTCTCGCGAAAGAGCAGGCGCCGCCGGCGGCGTACGCTCGTATCCCGGAATGGATCATCATCCTCGATCAACGTCGCGTGCTCCTTATCTTCCCCCTCTCCCCATTGTCTTCAATGGGGAGAGGGCCGGGGAGAGGGGCGGCGGCAAACACTGATGTCGTAAGTGCCACCGCCCCTCACCCTAACCCTCTCCCCGTAAGAACGGGGAGAGGGGATTATTCACTCTAGCCGTCATACCCCTCGATGATGATGACGCTGGCATCCGATGCCTCATCGCGGATTGCGGCGGCCGCCTTGTACTCCGGGCTGTCGTAGCAGGCGCGGGCGACGTCATAGCTCTCGAACTCGAGCACCACGTGGCGGTCGCCGCTTATGGGATTTCCGCGCGCCTCGTTCCTGCCGCCGCGAACGACGAAGCGGGCATTATACTTCTTGAAGGCAATTGCGTTCGCCGCGACGTAGTCCTTGTAGCGCTCGGGATCACGCACCTTCACATGGGCAATCCAGTATCCCTTGGCCATAACCACCTCCTCGGCTCGAACTCACGGGTCCGGAGATTAGCCGTCCCCATGGCGAACACAAGGCCGCCGCTCCAGGACCCGCAAAAAGCACGTCGGCCGGGCGTTCAGGCCCGGCCGCGACAAAAAATCCCTGTCAGATGAGGGCGACGTCAGCTCAAGCGTCCTTCGAGACCGTAGTCGCGCATCTTGCGATAGAGCGTCGAGCGGCCGATGTTCAGGCGCTTGGCGACCTCGGTCATGTGTCCGCGGTAGCGGCCGAGTGCGAGGCGGATCATGTCCGCTTCCATGGCCTCCAGCGAGCGGATCTCGCCGCTGTCGTCGATCGCCGGAATGCCGAGCGAGCCTTTGCCGGGCTCACGCGACACTTCGATCGTGCGCGGGATGCTGTCTTCGGCGCCGAGCAGCGCCGGACCGGTATAGGCCGGATGCGGGTCGATGTACTCCGGCGCGTCGGGCATCTCGGCGCGGAAGCCTTCGACGTGCGCCGCGATCTGCGGGAATTCGTCGACGGTCAGCTCGGCCTTGTCGGCGAGCACCACCGCGCGGAAGACGGCGTTCTCGAGCTGGCGGACGTTGCCGGGCCATGCGTAGCTGACCAGCATGTCCATGGCGTCGCTGCTGATCGAGACAATCCGCTTGCCTTCCTCGGCAGCAAAGCGGGCGAGGAAATGGCGTGCCAGTTCGGGCACGTCGCCGATGCGCTCGCGCAGCGGCGGGACCACGACAGGGAAGACATTGAGGCGATAGTAGAGGTCCTCGCGGAATTTCCCTTCCTTGACGAGCTGGATCATGTCCCGGTTTGTCGCCGAGATCAGGCGGAAGTTGACCTTGATGCTCTTCTTGGAGCCGACCGGATCGATCTCGCCTTCCTGCAGCGCGCGCAGCAGCTTGACCTGGGCATCGAGTGGAAGCTCGCCGACCTCGTCGAGGAAGAGCGTGCCGCCGTCGGCCTCCTGGAACTTGCCGATGCGTTTGTCGACGGCGCCGGTGAACGAGCCCTTCTCGTGACCGAAGAGAATGCTCTCGACGAGGTTCTCGGGGATGGCACCGCAGTTCACGGTGATGAACGGCTTGCCGGCGCGCTCGCTCTCGCCCTGGATGGCGCGCGCGATCAGCTCCTTGCCGACGCCGGATTCGCCCTCGATCAGGACCGGGATATTGGATGCGGCGGCGCGGCGGCCGAGCGCGATGACCCGCTGCATGACGTCCCCGCGCATGACGAGGTCATTGAAGGTGAGCGT
>CAUJKI010000351.1 GCA_963205015.1 Pseudomonadota bacterium | reverse complement strand
TCTGCGCAATCCGGCGCCGGAATATCCAGCGGTATCGCGTCGCATGGGCGAGGAAGGCAGGGTTGTGCTGCGTGTCAGAGTCAGTGTGCAAGGATCGCCGCTGGCAGTCGAGCTAAAGCAGTCGTGCGGTTTCATTCGGCTCGACGAGGCGGCGCGCGCCGCCGTCGAGAAATGGCGTTTCGTTCCAGCCCGACAGGGGGGGGGATGCGATCGAATCCTGGGTGTTGGTGCCTCTGCACTTCACTTTGAGCCAGTAAGGAGAAAGCAGCATGCATGCAAATCTCGGTATCGTGCATTTTTGGGCGCAGGCGGACGCCGTGAATCGTTCCGTCGCGGTCCTGTTGGTCGTCCTGTCGGTCGTCAGTTGGTATGTCATGCTCGGCAAGCTGGCCGTCTATGCCCGAACCCGGCGCTGCCATAAGCGTGCGCTGGAAGCGTTCTGGAGCGCGGCGAACCTTCCCGCCGCAATCGAAGCCATACGTCGCGAGGATCGTACTGGCATCCTCGCAAGCCTTGCCGTCACGGGTGCCAATACGGCGGAATTGCAGCGCGAAAATGCCGCCTGCAGCATCGGCGCCGGTGTCAGCGCCAGCGAGGCCGTGACTCGCTCGCTGCGTAGCCAGATCGTCGAATCCCAGGCGAGGATCGAAAGCGGACTGACCTTCCTCGCCTCGGTGGGATCGACGGCGCCATTCATCGGGCTGTTCGGCACGGTCTGGGGCATATACCACGCTCTAGTGGGGCTTTCCGGGGCAACCCAGGTCGTCCTCGACAAGGTGGCCGGGCCGGTCGGCGAGGCGCTGATCATGACCGCCGCCGGACTCTTCGTCGCAATTCCCGCCGTGCTCGCCTACAACGCTTTCACCCGCGCTAATCGGCTGACGCTGGCGCATCTCGACGGCTTTGCCCACGACCTGCATGCCTATCTCGTCACCGGCCGTCGCGGCCGGCCCGGCGACAAGCTGGTCGAGCTCGATGCGGCGCGCGGCGCGCGCACGGCCTGAGGCGCGGTCATGGCATTCGGCGCATTCAGCGAGGAAGGGCTGGCCCAGCCGATGGCCGAGATCAACACCACGCCGCTGGTCGACGTGATGCTGGTGCTGCTGGTCATTTTCATCATCACGGCGCCGCTGTTTCATCAGGCGGTGCCGGTCGATCTGCCCAGGGTCGACTCGACCCGGCTGGACGACAAGCCGCTCACCCTTGCGGTGGCGGTCGATGCCGCGGGAGGGGTGCATGTGGATGGCGTCGAGGTCGCGCGCGCCGAGCTGGGCGCGCGCTTCGCCGCGGCCACCGAGGCTGGCCGACAGCCTGAAATGCATCTGCGCGCCGACCGCGGCACGCGCTACGAGCGTGTCACCGAGGTGCTGGCCGAAGCGCAGCGGGCGGGAATCGTGAAGATCGCATTCGTAACCGAACCGGCCCGATAGCCGGAATTCAATCAGGGGGATATTTCGAATGAAAAGCAGGAAGCGGATTCTTTCTCTGGCGGTGGGAATCGTCGGCGTATCTACGGCTTTGGCCGACACGCAACTTCCTGAAATCCGCATCAGCGGGAGCGGCGAGAAGCCGAAAGGAAGCCTCACCATAGAAGCGAGCGGTCTTCCCGCAGCGGTGACGGTGATCGGACGCGAGGAAATCGAGCGGACCAACGTTGGGCGGGACTATACCGATTTGCTTCGCCGCGTACCAGGAATCAACGCCTACAGCTTCGGCCAGGGCGACATCGGCAGCCCGATCAAGATGCGCGGTTTTACGGGAACCGGTGCGCATGGCGGCGATGTCGCCATCTACATCGATGGCGTGCCGCAGAACTTCCCTTCGGCCAATCAGGGCGGGCCGGGCATGAGCGACCTGTCATGGCTGACACCCGACATGATCGAGCGCATCGAGGTCATCAAAGGACCTTTCTCGGCACTGTATGGAGACCAGAACCGCGCCGGCGCGATCAACATCGTTACGCGCAACAGCGGCGAGTCGAGCATTGGCGCCAGCGTCGGCAGCTATGGCTCCGCGCGCGGTACGCTGGTGCACTCGGCCGAGCATTCCTCCGTCCGCAGCTTTGTCGTCGCCGATCTGTACAGGACGGACGGCTATCGCGACAACTCGGATGGGGTTCGTGGTTCGGTATTCGCCAAAGCGTCGATGACTGTCGGGGACGCCGTCTGGGCGCTGCGCGGCAACTACTACAAGTCGGACTGGAACGCGCCGGGCTATCTCCGTTACACCGAACTGGTCAGCGGCGCGGTCAAGCCGAACGACCGGGATCCGTATGCACCCAAGCTCTGGGGAGATACGGAGCGGTACGGACTCGTTCTGACGCGCACGCCCTCCAAGGGCGAGGAAGGGCTGCATGCCACGGCGTATGCCGAGCATTACGACAAAAGGCGCGCCAACCCGGTCACTGGCAACGTCAATGCCCTCAACGTGCAAAACGACGATCGTGCCGTCGCTGGCGCCAGAGCACTTTACAACATCGTATTCACAGACCGTGCCGCGCTTGCCTTTGGCGGGGAGGTGCGTGCAGACCGTGGCACGGGAGTCAACCAACGCTGGCCCACTTCGGCCGGCCCCGGCAATACCTACAGCAACAATTGGGATCTCGATCTGCTCACCTACGGTTTATTCGTCCAGGGGCAATATCGTGTTCTCGACAGCCTCAAGCTGGTCGGAGGCCTGCGCGTCGATGCCTTCGATTACAGCATCGAAAACCGCAAGCGCCCGGCGGCCTCTCTGGATTACAACAAGTCGGTAAAGACGCCGCGCGCCGGGGTCGTCTGGACGCCGGTGAAGACCCTCGACTTCTTCGCCAACGTCGGGGAAGGGTTCCGTTCTCCGGCAGAACGGGAGCTGTCTCCGCCCGGTGGCGTCGGCCCGCTCGGGGCCGCCGGCGGCAGCCCATTTCCCGATCTGAAACCGCCCAAGGTCAAGGCCTATGATTTCGGCTTCAATGCCGCTCTCGGCTCTCAATGGAAAGTCTCGGCGGCGAAATACCATTCCCTGAACCAGGGCGAGATACGCGAAACGACTCCAGGCAGCGGCGTCTATGCCAACCTCGGCGACACGACGCGAGACGGTTGGGAAATCGATCTTCACTTCTTTGCCACCGACGCGCTCAGCTTCTACGCCAGCTACGGCAAGGTGAAGGGGCGCGTGAATAACCCGACCACGGTCGAGCAGAACCTGATCTCCGGGTTGCCGGAGGACACTTATCGGCTCGGCGCCGAATACGCCACACAGCTGGCGGGCGGCAGGCTGTTCGTCAATGCCGATGCCTTCCATATCTCGGGGGCGCCGTACTACTCCGGAGTTAGTCCGGCGCCGCTTTTTAGCCGCCCCTATACCCGTTACGACCTGCGCCTGTCTTTCGAGCAGGGGCGCTGGCGCTATACCGGCTTCGGCACCTTCCAGCCGCGCGACTACGCGAGCGAACAGGCCGGTGCGACCGTCGACCCGCGCCCGAAAGCCGATGTCGGCGTGGCCGTGGCCTACAAGTTCTGATTCCAACCAAAGGAGAAAACCATGCTTCTTCGCAAACCGCAGGCATTGCTTCTTTCCGCCGCATTGCTTGCCCTGAGCGGCAAGGTGCTTGCCCACGATGCCTGGATCGAGGCGCGCGGGGCCGAGTACGTCGTTCTTTATGGACACGGAGACAAGAGTGAGAGTTACGCGCCGGCAAAGGTCAAGGCCGTGTCGGCGATCGATGCCAAGGGCCAGCCGCTGCCGGTCGTGAAGGAGGCCGGAGCGGAATCGTTGCGCGTCACCCTGAAAGGGCAACCCGCTCTCGCCACGCTGCATTTCGACAACGGCTACTGGAGCAAGACCACCGAAGGATCGAAGAATCTGCCGAAAAACGAGGTGCCGGGAGTGTTGAGCGCCATGCATTCTGTGAAATTCGGCAAGACGATATTCGCGTGGACGGCGGTTGCGAGCAAGCCGCAGGGCCTGCAGCTGGAAATCGTCCCACTCGCTTCGTCGGCGCCCGAAGCCGGCAAGGAAATCACGGTCCAGGTGCTGTGGGAAGGGAAACCCCTGTCCGGAGCGAAAATTACGCGCTCTGAGTACAGCAAGGAGAAACCGATCGAGACCGATGCCGAAGGTAAGGCGCGGGTGCCGGTTGTCGCCGGCCGGCAGATGCTGGGTACCAGCCACAAGCACGATCTGAGCAACGATCCGCGCGCCGACAGCTACTCCGTATCGGCCAACCTGGTGTTCACGGCGCGCTGAGTGGAAGCATTCCTATCGCTTTGGACTTTGCGTGGCAGGGCGGCTTGCGGCATCCGCGCGGCTGTCCGCCCGAAATACCGAAGCATCAAAGGCTTGTCCGCGTTGCCGGCTTGGCATGAATCGTGATATGAAGTAATGGTTTTTCTTCATATTGACATGGTGGCATGGCAATGAGACGGTGTATTGGGGTTTTCTTTGTGCTGGGCCTGACAATGGCCCTGCCGGCCGCCGCTCACGACCTCTGGCTGGAGAAGGAGGGCAGCGGCCATGTGCTGCTGCAGGGCCACCGCACCGGCGCCCACGCCGGCGCCGAGCGCGTGCCCTACGAG
>CAUJKI010000350.1 GCA_963205015.1 Pseudomonadota bacterium | reverse complement strand
CGATGATCGGCGAGCCGTCCATGGACATATCCATGATGCCACCCCAGTGGCGCAGCATCCTGAGGCGGCCGAGCCCTGGCCACAGCGCCATGCCGGCCTCGTGCACGTCCTCGATGGTGTAGAGATTGCCGCGCTGAGCATAGGAATTGTAGCCATCGATGTCGCCGCCGTAGACAAGGCCGCCCAAGTCGGACTGGCTGATGTAGAAATGGCCGGCGCCGAACGTAATGACGTGGTCGATGGCCGGCTTGATGCCCTCGCTGACGAAGGCTTGCAGCACGTGGCTCTCGATCGGCAGCCTGAGTCCGGCCATCGCCGCGACGCGCGAGGAATTTCCCGCGCACGCGAGGCCGATCTTGCCGGCACGAATGAAACCGCGCGTCGTTTCGACGCCGACGGCGCGCCCGGCTTCGATGCGGATGCCGGTGACTTCGGTGTTCTGGAGAATGTCGACGCCGCGGCTGTCGGCCCCGCGCGCAAAGCCCCAGGCGACGGCGTCGTGGCGCGCGGTGCCGCCGCGCCGCTGCAGGAGGCCCCCCTGGATGGGAAAGCGCGCGTTGTCGAAGTCGAGAAATGGTGCCATCGCGCGCACGCCGTCGACGTCGAGCAGTTCGGCGTCAACGCCGGCAAGGCGCATGGCGTTGCCGCGCCGGACGTAGGCATCCCGCTGGCCATCCGAGTGATAGAGATTGAGAACGCCGCGTTGGCTCACCATGGCGTTGAAATTGAAGTCCTGCTCCAGCCCCTCCCAGAGCTTCATCGACCACTCATAGAAGTGCGTGTTGTCGGGCAGCAGGTAGTTCGAGCGGATGATCGTCGTGTTGCGTCCGACGTTGCCGGAGCCGATGTAGCCCTTCTCGACCACGGCGACATTCGTGAGGCCGTGCGCCTTGGCGAGGTAGTAGGCGGTCGCAAGGCCATGCCCGCCGCCGCCGACGATGACGACATCGTAGTGCGCCTTTGGCTCCGGCTCACGCCAAGCCGGAGTCCAGCCTTTGCCCCCGCGCAGGCCTTCCCTCAGAACTGCGAAGATCGAATACTTCATGGCTGCCCCCGGCAGGCCGGACGGGCGTCCGGCCGCCCCGCGTCTTAGAGCGAGATCGCGTCCGAGGGAAGCCGCCGATGCCGGCAAATCAGCGCTTGATCATCGGGCACCGGCGCCTGATCCTCGCGCGTTAACTCGG
Organism: Pseudomonadota bacterium; assembly: GCA_963205015.1. Lineage (GTDB taxonomy): Bacteria > Pseudomonadota > Alphaproteobacteria > Rhizobiales > Hyphomicrobiaceae. Next base: position 6,266 of record CAUJKI010000350.1, on the reverse strand, counting down.
ATTTGGAGCATCATCATGCCTGTCCTGACCTTCGAACGACAATCCGGCAGCGCGCGCGCCAGCGTGAGCTTCACGCCGACAAACCTCGTCGTCGCGGGCTGGACCGGGACCGACGAGAAGGGCCTGCAGCACCATATCGAGGAGTTGGCCGCCCTCGGGGTGCCACCGCCGTCCACGGTGCCGGTCTTCTATCGCAACGCCGTCTCGAACGTGATGCAGCTCGACTGTCTGCAGGTGCTCGGCCCCGACACCTCGGGCGAGGTCGAGCCCGTGGTGCTCGCCATGGAGGATGGGCTCTGGCTGACCGTCGGCTCGGACCACACGGACCGCAAGGCCGAGGCGATAGGCATCGCACTCTCGAAGCAGCTCTGTGCCAAGGTCCTGGGCACCGCGGCCTGGCGTCTCGACGATGTCGCCGATCGATGGGAAGGCCTGGTCGTGCGCGCCCACGCGACGATCGACAGCAAGCGCGTCCTCTATCAGGAAGGCACTTTGAAGAGCCTGCGTCATCCCTCCGACCTGATCGCGCGCTACGGGGCCGGCAAGCCTCTCGCGATCGGTACCGTGATGATGGGCGGGACGATGTCGGCGATCGGCGGGATCAGGCCGGCCTCGCGCTTCGAGATGGAGCTCGAAGACCCCGCAACCGGCAACCGCATCACCCACGCCTATGACGTCGAGGTGCTGCCGGTCGTGATGTGACGCGCACCGCACTCAGCATTCGCGGCGGCACTGACGGTCGACCTGCTCGATCGGAGAGAAATCGCATGAATCGTACTGCGCGGGACGCCGCCCCTTGAAGGTGCCCTTCTTCGTGGTCGTCGTGACCTCTTCGCCGCCCCTGACGAATTTCCGGAGTGGCGGTCGCCGCCGCATGTCGCAGAGAATGCGCTTCGCACCCTCGACCTCGGCCACGACGCGCGGCGCGCACGCGCAGCTTTCATGCGAGCTGCGGCGCTGGTTCTGCGCGCAGCAGAGGACCGTGCGGCCCATGGCAAAGGCCATGCCGCCGATCGCATGCTGGCGGAGCGCCAGATCCATCTCGTCCACGTTCTCCCGCCGCCGGACGCGGATCCATTCGGCGCCGTAGAGCTGGTGATTGCTGCTCCAGCCGAGCAGGGCCGCCGGCGCGCAGAGCGTATGGCTCAGAAGGTCGCGGTCCTCGCGGATGTCGACGACCTGACTGTCCATGTAGGGTTCGGCATAGCGGATCCGGTTGGTGACGCAGGACGTATTGAAGACGACAGCCGTCGTGCACGGAAAGCCGCGCGCGATGTGTACGGCGAGACCGCCGCCGAGCGAGTGTCCGGTCACGTGGAAACGCACGACCCGGCCTTGAGCCCGGGCAAAGGCCTGCTGGCGGATCTCCTTGAAGGCCTCACGCGCAAGCCGGTACTGGTCCCAGGGATTGAACCACTGCGTGACCCAGGACATGTTGGCGAGGGCGTCCATCGGGGTGGGCATGACCTTCCACCAGCCGTCCCCGCCGATAGCGTCGGTGCCGCGGAAAGCGACGAGCACGTGATCCTCGTTGTCAACGGTGCGGGAAAAGACGATGTAGCCTAGCCCGTTCTGGTCAGCGACCGGCTCACCGACGACCTTCCAGGTGGGCTCCAGTTTCACGAGGTCGCCGCTCTGTCGCCCGCTGCCGCCATAGGCATTGAGGCTGGCGATGGCGTAGGGGAGGAACGTCGCGGAGATGTGCTCCTTGTTCTCGCAGCCCTCGGGGTCATCACAACCAGCCTCGGGGCCGCTCGAGGCAGCCGCGCGCAGGTCGGGCAGCACCGGCGCCCGGCACACGGCCGGAACGGCATTCTCGGCGGTGATGCCGAGTGAGGCGCGGGTAACGGGCCCCCCGTGCCAGGCGGCAAGCCCAACCAGCGGCATGATCAGAAACAGGAAAAATCGGCGCATGGCATGCCCCCCGGTCGGCCCGCACGGAGTATCTGCGCTTGTGCTTAGTGGATGAATGCGACATTCGGCGGACCGTGCCTTCGGGCGCCCAGGACTGTGGAAATCAGTGTGGCGGGGCTGACGCAGGGGTCCGCCGCGGCACGCGCGCACAGCCGGGGTGCATCGCCTCGCTCTTGCCCTGCCGGTGGATTAGAACTACTCGAAAAGGGGCAGTACAGACTGAGCGCCATGGCGTCCCATAACGACATTGCCATCGAGATCACGCCGCAGGTCCTTCTCAAGGCCTATTCGTGCGGAATCTTTCCGATGGCCGAGAGCGCGGATGACCCGGCCCTGTATTGGATCGAGCCACAGGCGCGGGGCATCCTGCCACTCGATGCTGTGCATGTTCCGCGCAGACTGGCCAAGACCGTCCGGCAAGGCGCCTTCGAGGTTCGCGTCAACAGCGACTTCCAGACCGTTATCGAAGGCTGCGCCGCCTCCAAGGCGGGGCGCCGCTCGACCTGGATCAATGCCCGCATCCGCAGCCTTTACGGAGCGCTCTTTGCCCAGGGTCACTGCCATACCGTCGAGGCGTGGCGCGCGGGGCGCATGGTCGGCGGCCTCTACGGCGTAGCGCTCGGCGGCGCCTTCTTCGGTGAAAGCATGTTCTCGACCGAGCGGGATGCGAGCAAGGTCGCCCTGGTCTACCTATGTGCGCGGCTGGCCCACGGCGGCTTCACGCTTCTCGACACGCAGTTCGTGACAGACCATCTGCGCCAGTTCGGAACCATCGAGGTCGAGCGGCAGGAGTTCCATCGGCTGCTGGAGCCGGCTCTGGCGCGCGAGGCGGATTTCCACGCCCTGGCGCCCGACGCGCCGTCCGGACAGATCCTGTCGATCCTCAAGGCCGATCAGCCCCATTCCTGACCGCGGAAGCCTTGCCTCACATGGGCAGGCGTGCGGCCTGGTGGCTGAAATAGTTGTCGATCGCGGTGCGGATCGATCGCGAGACGTTGCGCCGCCAGTCCTCGGAGCGAAGCTGCGCGGCATCGGCGCTGTTCGATACGTATGCGAGCTCGATGAGAACGGCCGGCACCTTGGCCGTGAGCAGAACTTGGAACGCGGCATTACGGTCCGGGTTCTCGTTCATGTTCGTGCTGCGTCCCATGTTCTCGATCACGGCGCGCGCGAAGATGTTCGTCCGGTCCCGGGTCGATTCGAGCTCGCGGCCTGCCAGGTCTGCGAGGATGCTCTTCACTGCAGGGCCCTGGCGGCCGATGGGCTTGAGGGAAGCGAGTTCACTGTCCGAAAGGGCCTCGTTGGCGCTCTGCCGGCGGGCGGAGGCGGCGAGGTTGCTGGCAACGGCTTCGCGCAGCGAATAGATGGTCGCGCCGCGTGCGCGCGAGGTCGCGTAGTCGGCGTGTATCGCGATGAACAGGGCCGCCTTGCGCTCCTCCGCGAATTGCCGCCGCTCCTCGAGCGGGACAAAGGTATCATCCTCGCGGGTCATGGCCACGCGGTAGCGGCCGCTCGCCCGGAGCTGATCCCGGAGCGTGCGTGCGAAGGCGAGCACGACTTCCTTCTCGACGGTGCCATTGCGCATCGCGCCGGAGTCGTGTCCGCCATGACCGGGATCGAGAACGATCAGCGGCTTGTAGGCATTGGCGGCGCGCTTTTCCGGTCGCTCAGCGGGGCGTGGCACAGGCGGCTGTCTCGCGCCTCTCGCACTCGCCTGCTGGACGGCCGCGGTCGGTATCGACGCGGCTGCCTGCACGAGAGATGACATGTCCGTGGCGGCTGGCGCGATTTCGAGAGAAAGGAGGACCGGACCGTTACCGCCACCCGCGAGGAACTCGGATTTCTCGACGACGACCGGCTCGGTCACATCGATGACGACGCGCAGCTTCCCCGGTCCACCGAGACCGGCGCGAAAGCCGCTCACGATGCCGACGGGCTGACCTGTCAGGGAGGGCGGGAGCTGCAGCTTGACCGTCGGCAGATCGACGATGACCCGGTTCGGGTTGGGCAGCGATTGCACCTGATAGTCGACCCGGCGCTCCAGCGCGATCACAAAGCGAGTCTTCTTGAGCGGCTCGGCGGGCGTTGTCGGAACGGGAACGGTAGCTGCCGCGATTTCGGTGGGCGCGGCCGCGAGCGTCGATTGCGCCACGGCCTTCCTGGGGCCTCCCCCGGCCGCCATGAACGCTGCAACCGCAAGCGCGGTCGCCGACAAACGCATGCACGCACGCAGCCGGAGAACTGCCCGGCTACCCGCACCTGCCCGAACCATGACGAACAACCCCCGTCAACGCGACACCGGATTCAGTGGTGGCTTCAGTGAACCTAGACCCGGAACGTGGCCATTTCCGGGAATTCCGTAGCCCTTGTTATGAATCGGTAAAGGTTAAGATCCGGCAAAGGCATGTCGCGAACGCGGCTGGCGGTCTCCGCGCGGAGGGGTATTGCGCTGCGCCTGGGGTGCTCAGCGGGCGTGGTCAGGCAGCCCATCAGAGGCGCTGGCCGAGTGTGCCGGGGGCTTGGTGATGGCGATCCCGGCGCGGTTCGTGGGGTGATGCCCGGCATCGAGGCGCGCCGCGTGTTTGCCTTCTCCGACGGCAGCTATGATGCCGTTTCGGGCGGCATCGTATTTGACTTTGGGGGCGGAGCCGTCGTCTTATTGCTACGCTGAAGGCTGTAAGGCCCGTCCAAGAAGTTTCGTCAGTCGGTTGGCGAGCAACCGGCTGCGCCGAGGCGTCAACATGAGGGGAGGCTCAATATGAGCACAATGCGTCGCGCGCTGACCGTCCTGACGGCAGCCGCTGCAATTCCTTTTCTTGCTACTGTTGCGAATGCCCAGAAGACCCTTCGTTTCGTTCCCCACTCCGACCTCAAGATCCTCGATCCGATCTGGACGACCGCCTACGTGGTCCGCAACCATGGCTACATGATCTACGACACGCTCTTCGGCATGGATGAGAAGGGCGAGATCAAGCCGCAGATGATCGACACCTACAAGCTGTCGGACGACAAGCTCACCTGGACCATGACGCTGCGCGACGGACTGCAGTGGCATGACGGCAAACCGGTGACGAGCGAGGATATCATCCCTTCGATCAAGCGCTGGGCGGCGAAGGACTCGATGGGTCAGAAGATGATGTCGTTCGTCGCGTCGCTCGACGCGAAGGACGCCAAGACCTTTGAGATCAAGCTGAAATCCCCGACAGGCCTCGTACTTCTGGCGCTCGGCAAGCCTTCGTCGAACGTGCCGTTCATGATGCCGAAGCGCGTCGCCGAGACGGACCCGAACAAGCAGATCGAGGAGTTCGTCGGCTCCGGTCCGTTCGTCTTCAAGCGTGACGAATGGCAGCCGGGAAGCAAGCTCGTCTACACAAAATTCGAAGGCTACAAGCCGCGCTCGGAGCCGCCGTCCGGCACCACCGGCGGCAAGGTCGTGAAGGTGGACCGCGTCGAATGGCGGCCTATCCGAGACCACCAGCAGGCGGTGAACGCGCTTCTTGCCGGCGAGATCGACTATATCGAAGCGCCCCCGCACGATCTCCATCCGCTCATCAAGAAGAGCAAGGACGTCTACATGTTCAACTGGAACCCGCTCGGGAACCAGTTCACGCTGCGCTTCAACGTCCTGCACAAGCCTTTCGACAACCCGAAGATCCGTCAGGCTGTCTTCTATGCCCTCAACCAGGAGGACTTCCTGAAGGCCGTCGTCGGAGACGAAGAGTACTACAAGGTCTGCAAGGCGATGTTCATCTGCGGCACGCCGTTCGAGACCAGCGCAGGCTTCGAGGACAAGCTCGAGTCGAACTTCAAGAAGGCACGCGAGCTGCTCGCCGAGGCCAAGTACGACGGCACCCCGGTCGTGCTCATGCACTCGACGGATCTTCAGGTGCTGACGAATCTCGCACCGGTCGCGAAGTCGCTCATGGAACGGGCAGGCTTCAAGGTCGACATGCAGTCCATGGACTGGCAGACGGTCGTTGCCCGCCGCGCCAAGAAGGACCCGCCGGAAGCTGGCGGCTGGCACGCCTTCCTGACTTCGTGGGTTGCGGGTGACCTGCTCAATCCGGTGATGGCAGGCTTCCTCAATGCTGGGTGCGACAAGGCCATGTTCGGCTGGCCCTGCGACGAGCAGATCGAGAAGCTGCGCGACGACTTCGCCAGGGAGACGGATTCGGCGAAGCAGAAGGCGATCGTCGAAGCGCTCCAGAAGCGCGTCGCCGAGTATCCAACGCACGTCCATCTCGGGCAGTGGTACAACTACGGTGCACAGCGCAACAATGTGAAGGGTATCGTCGCCGCGCCGGCGCCGGTGCTCTGGAACATCACCGTCGACTGAGCGGCGGTTCGCGCTC
>CAUJKI010000349.1 GCA_963205015.1 Pseudomonadota bacterium | reverse complement strand
GGAGAGCGAGCATCGCGTCACCGATGAGGAGATCCGCGCGCTCATTCTCGAGGCGGAGAGCGCAGGCGTGCTCGAAAGCGGCGAGCGCGAGCTGATCTCGGGCGTGATGCGGCTTGCCGACCGCGCCGTCGTCGGCCTCATGACGCCCCGCACCGACGTCGACTGGATCGACATCACGGCGCCCGAGAGCGAGATCCGCCAACGCCTGATTACGACACCGCACTCGCGCCTCCCTGTCGGCGACGGCTCGACGGATGCGCTGATCGGTGTCGTGCAGACGCGCGAGCTGCTCGCGGCGATCCTCGCCGGCAGGACCTTCGAGGTGCAGAGCCACATCCGCAAGGCGCCGATCGTGCCCGAGACCATGGACGCGCTCGACGTGCTGTCGGTGCTGCGCGATGCCGAGGTGCCCATGGCGCTGATCCACGACGAGTACGGCAACTTCGAAGGCCTCGTCACCCCTGCCGACGTGCTCGAGGCGATTGCAGGCGTGTTCCGCTCCGACACTGCCGAGGAGGAGCCGCACGCGGTCGAGCGGGCGGACGGCTCGTGGCTTCTCTCCGGTGCCATGCCCGTCGACGAGATGGCGGACAAGACCGGCATCGTCGTACCGGAGCAGCGCAGCTACGCGACGGTGGCCGGCTTCGTGCTCGCTCATCTCCAGCATCTGCCGCAGGTCGGCGAGCGGGTCGATGCTAGCGGCTGGACTTTCGAAGTGATCGATCTCGACGGCCGGCGCATCGACAAGGTGCTGGCGACCCGCATCAAGGCTGTCCGGCGGCTCCGCGGATAACACGGGCGCGAGGGCACCACGGACTGCCGCAGATGCAGCATTAGCGCGCGCGTGCACAGCAACAAAGGCGCTTTCGGAGTACAAGTACTGGCACAAAGCGAATCGCTGCACTGCAAAGCGCGCGCAATCTGCACCATTGCTGTCTGACAGCAGGCAATTGCTGTTGCAAAAACGCGAATTCGTGCCTCCTCGGTGTAATCGAACACTCGTTACCGTGGTTTGGACAAAATCCGGTCCTCGCTGCGCCGTAAAGCCCGGCGATAACAGTCACGTTGCCTCTAGGCCCGGTCTTGCAACGTGGTCTCGTATATCTCAGCCCCCCAGCCCCACGGGGTCATGCGGCGAGATCGGGTCAACAGGCAAACGCTATTGAAGCATGTCGGGCCGGCGCGACCACGCCGGTCCGATTGCTGTCGGCACCCTCGGATGCCCATTTAGTCCCCTGCCAATACGATCCCGGCGGCGCTCCGCCCTGGGAAAAAGCTCAGCGATCGGCTTTAATCGGAGCTGATCAAGCGGTGGCGCGGACAAAGGCATCGATAAGGGCGTCGAACGTGAACGACAGACGCGATGGGGCGAACAGCGGGCCTGGCGGCGTGGCGCGCATCGTCGCCGATCGGGAGACGGTCGACCGCAAGCTCGCCCGCGCGTCCGGCGATGCGGGCGGCATTGCCGAGGTCGAGGAGGCGCGTGCGCTTCTGCGCGCCGCCATTGATGCGCTCGCGCGCCCGGCTACACCGGAAGCCGGCGAGGATGCGGGGGCGGGAAAACGGCGCGTCAAGATCAAGGCGGAAAGCGAGGTTGCCGCGTCGGACGACACCATACGTGCCGATCCGCCGGCAAAGACAGGTACGTCCTCCCCGAAAGCTGGCGCCCGCAGCGGACGGAGCCCGGAAGCCGCGCGCGCGGGGCGGCGACCTCAGCCATCGGAGAAGGAACCGAACGGCTCGCTGATCGCGAGACTCGGAGCCGCCACCACCGAAAGCGTCGTCCCGACGACCAATGCCGCATCCCCCGCCGACGTGGCAACCCCAAAGCCCGACAAATCGAGTGTGTCACCCGGCGATACCGCAGAGCGCCTGGCACAGCTCGAAGCGGAGATCGCCGATCTCGCCGAAGCGGTCACGGCGACGCCCGCACGCGCGATGGCGCGGCAGGCCGCGACCGCAACAACGTCATCCACACCCGAGCCAGCATCGACTGTAAAGGCGGAGGAGCCCGGGATCGGCAGCGACGACGAGGAGGACGCGGAAATCACCATTATCGGCGCCGATGGTGCGCCTGCCGAGCCGACCGCCAGCGCGGGCCGGCAGTCGCCGCGCATCTTCCGCGAAGGTTCACAGTCCTTCGAGGAGGAGGCCGAGGTCGAGATCCGGGGCTCCGGCGCCGCAGCATCAGCAGTATCAGCAGTATCAGGTGCGCGCGGCACACCACACACCGGAGCTGTCCGCGTCAGCGCGCGCACGAGCGTCGGCGCCAGCAGAGGTGGCGCGCTCGGCAAATGGCGCATTTTTCGCGGCTCCTGATGACCGTCGGCATACGTCCAAGTCAGACATTTGCGCAATGCCGCGAGGCCCATACCGGTTGTCCCCATGGCGGCCACGACATAGATTGATGACGATATTTGTCGCGATCCGCGGATCGAAACGGATGGGAGGCCGCCCGTGCAGCCCAAACCAGAAGACTACGAATACGACCTCGACCGCACGCTCTCATCGATCGTCGGCGTGCGTACGACGATTCCCGCCGATGCTTTTACGGCAGACACGCTCGGCACGGAGCGCGCGGGCCACGGCGCGATCATCCGCAATGACGGCCTCGTGCTCACGATCGGCTATCTCGTCACCGAGGCGGAAACGGTGTGGCTCACGCTCGCGGGCGGGCGCGTCGTGCCGGGGCACGTGCTCGGCTATGACCAGGAGACCGGTTTCGGCCTCGTCCAGGCGCTCGCCCGCATCGAGGTGCCCGCACTGACACTCGGCAACTCGGCCAAGATCAAGGTCGGCGATCACGTCGTCGTCGCCGGAGCCGGCGGACGCCAGAACGCCGTCGCGGCGCGCATCGTCGCCAAGCAGGAGTTCGCGGGCTACTGGGAATATCTGCTCGACGAGGCACTCTTCACGGCACCCTCGCATCCGCACTGGGGCGGGACCGGCCTCATCGGCCCGGGAGGCGAATTGCTGGGCATCGGCTCGCTGCAGGTCCAGCAGGGCGGCGGCGAGAGCAGCAAGCAGTCGGCGGTCGACATCAACATGATCGTCCCCATCGACCTGCTGAAGCCTATTCTCGACGACCTCACGACAATCGGACGGCCGAGCCGATCGCCGCGACCGTGGCTCGGCATATTTGCCGCCGAGGTCGGCGACCGCATCGTCATTGCAGGGATGTCGCGTCGCGGCCCCGCGAGTCGATCGAGCCTGCGCGTCGGCGACATCGTCATGTCCGTTGCAGGCCAAGACGTGCGCGGGCTACCGACCTTCTTCCGCAATGTGTGGGCGCAGGGATCGGCCGGCGCGCCGGTGCCGCTCACGATCAACCGCAACGGCCGCACCATGGACGTCACCGTGCAGTCCGGCGACCGCCGAAAGTTCCTGCGCGGCCCGGTGCTGCATTAGGTTCAGTGCCGCAGACTGCCGGTCGCGCCAGAGGCGCGCGACTTTTCGTCCAGCCTCGTCGCGACGTAAATGCGAAGCATCACCTCTTGCGATCGGGCGGCGTCGTATCGCCGGGGCCGAGCGCGCGCTGCATGATCACGCTGTCGAGCCACCGGCCGTGCTTGTAGCCGACCGAATGGATTACCCCGCAGTACGTGAAGCCGAGCGCCCGGTGAAGACCGATAGAGCCGGCATTGCCCGAGTCGCCGATCACCGCGATCATCTGGCGGAAGCCGCGGGCGGTCATAATGTCGATGAGTTCTTTCAGCAGCGCGCGACCGACGCCGAGACGATGAGCATCCGGCGAGACGTAGACCGAGTTCTCGGCGCTGTTCCAGTAGGCGGGGCGGGTGCGGTAGAGGCCGGCATAGGCATAGCCGAGCAGCTTCCCGTCCTTCTCGGCGACGAGGTAAGGAAAGCCACCTTCCACCACCCCGCGCATCCGGCGCGTCATCTCGGCTTCGTCGGGCGGCTCGATCTCGAAGCTCGCGAAGCCATGCCGCACGGCATGGGCATAGATGGCCGCGATGGTGGGAATGTCCGTCTCGCGGACCGGGCGCACACTCAGGGAGCTCATCGGGAACCTGCGCATTCCAAGGGCTGCCTCTACGAGGAGCCTCGAAATCCGCGTATCGCGCCTCGAGAATGGACGCAAGAGCAGGACGTGCCCGTTTCTTGGGCACCACCACGAGTAGTCCCGAAACGACAAAGGGCCCCGTCTTTCGACGAGGCCCTTGCCAACCCACTCAGTGAGCCGGCCTCAGCCAGCCCAGCCGAATTGCGTCATTCCCGGCTGCCGAAGAGCGCGAGCAGACCCTGGAACATGTTGATGAAGTCCAGGTACAGGTTCAGCGCGCCCATGACCGCACCCTTCGCGACCATCTCACGGTCGCCCGCGATCTGGTAGTAGTTGTCCTTGATCTGCTGCGTGTCATAGGCGGTGAGGCCCGCGAACACGAGGACACAGATCGCCGACAGGGCGAAGGCCAGCGGAGTCGACTGCAGCCAGATGTTGACCAGCGATGCGAGGATCAGGCCGATCACGCCCATGAAGAGGAACGTACCCCAGCCCGAGAGGTCCTTCTTGGTCGTGTAGCCATAGAGGCTCAGCGCCGCGAAGGCAGCCGCCGTCACGAAGAAGATCTGCGTGATCGACTGGCCAGTATAGCGGAGGAAGATAGTCGACATGGACGCGCCCATCACGGCGGCGAACGCCCAGAACGCCATCTGCGTCGCGGCCGCACTCATGCTGTAGACGCGGAATGAAAGCAGCAGCACGAAGGCGAGCGGCGCCAGGACGATGACCCACATCAGCGGCGAAGCGTAGACCGAACGACCCGCTTCGGTCAGGAGGACACCATTGGCGAGCCGCGCCACCGCCAGCGTTGGATCGGTGGTCGTGAGCATAGAGAACATAAAGTAAGCGACGATGCCCGTGAGCACGATGCCGGCGGCCATGTAATTGTAGACGCCGATCATATAGCTGCGAAGGCCTTCATCCATTACGCCAGGCTCGGCGCGCGTCGCGACGCCAAATCGCCCGTAACGCTTGTCGAGTTCAGCCATGAGTTATGTTTCCCTTTGATTCTAAGCGGCCCGTGAACATTCAAGATGCAGCCGCACTACGTGACGAATATGTGCTTTGGCGGCGACGGTTTCAAGCTGGATCAGGGACTGCCAACGTTAATTCTGATTCATGTTCCCTGAATTCTTCACGATTTCTTTGGATGGCCCCATGACCGAGGTCATTCCGAGCGCAAATACGGCACCGGCGGTGCCTTGAGCACCCGCCACGTCCCGAGCCCCCCGATAAGCGCGACCAGGGCCAATGACACCCCCAGCGCCTGCAGGACGGCGGCTCCCGAGAAGACGAACGGCAGGTCCATGATCCGTGTGGTGACAAGCCAGGCCGCGACCCCGCCGAGCAGGAGCGCCAGCGTGGCCGCGATCAGTGCCAGAAGCGCGTACTCCGTCGCGTGGGCAGCCAGGATGCGCGCGCGGGTGGCGCCGAGCGCTTTCAGGATGACCGCCGTCTGCAGTCGGCGGCGCTGCGCTGCGGCAAGTGCGCCGGCCAGCACGAGGGCACCCGCAAGCAGGGTCACCCCGCCGGCCGCGCGCACAGCAGTGATCACGCGCCGGAAGAGCGTGTTGAAGTTGTTGATTGCATCCTTCACCCGGATCGCGGTCGTCGCGGGATAGGCCTGCCCGATCGCGCGCGCGAGCTGGGCCTCCCGTGCAAGCGGCGTTGCGGGATCCAGGCTGATGGTGGCGAGGATATTGTGCGGCGCCGCCTGGAGCGTGTTCGGCGAGAAGACCATCACGAAGTTGATTGCGAGGCTCTCCCAGCGCACGTCGCGCAGGTTGGCGATGCGGGCTGTGATATTGCGCCCGAGCACGTTGACCGTGACTGTGTCGCCGATGCCGAGACCGAGCCGCCGTGCGATCTCCTCCTCGAAGGAGACGAGCGGCTCGCCGCTGTAGTCTTTCGCCCACCACTGGCCAGCAACGACCGTCGAGCCTTCGGGCACGTCGTCAGCATAGCTCAGGCCGCGGTCTCCATTGAGCACCCAGGCCGCTTCCGGCGGCGCACGCACCTCCTCGACGGGACGCTTGCCGAGCGCGACGATGCGGCCGCGCAGCATGGGCGCCTGATTGATGATGGCGCCGGGCGCCTCCTTCTCGACGAGGGCGCGGAAGCCCTCCACGCCGTCGCGCGGCAGGTCGAGCACGAAGAAGTTGGGCGAATTCTTCGGCACGCGCCCGTCGAGCTCATGGACGATCGAGGCATCGACCAGCGCAACCGCCACCAGCAGCGAAAGACCCGAGCCGAGCGAGAGCACGACCGCGCGCGTGAGCCCGCCGGGGGCGCCGAGACTGCCGAGCGCCAGCGCGAGCGAGGGGCGGCGCGGGCGCGGCATGAGGCGGGCGAGGCGCGTGACGGCACTCCCGAGCGCGGCGAATAAAATGAGGATTCCCGAGGCGCCTGCGCAGAAATAAAGGGCGATACGCTTTGAATCCGAGCTCAGGATCGCGAGCGCGAGCAGAAGGAGCCCGACCGCGATCGTGCCGGCGATGATCGGCCAGGCCGGCCAGCGGCGCTCCTCACTCACCTCGTCGCGAAAGAGGACGCTCGGCCGGATCTGCTCGACGCGGCCAAGCGGCCAGAGCGTGAAGAGCAGCGCGACGAGCAGGCCATAGGCGACGGCCATGCCCACGGCGAGGAAGCTGAATGTCGCCTCGGCGCGGAAAGGCAAGGCCTCTCCGGCGAGCCGGTCGACGATCGAGGGCACCATGAGCCCGATGGCGAGGCCGATCACGATGCCGATCGCGGTAATCGCGAGCACCTGGACGAGATGCAGCAGGAACACCGTGCGACCGGTGGCGCCGAGACTGCGGAAGGTGGCAATGACCTTGCGCCGGCGATCGATATAGGTCGCGACGGCATTGGCAACGCCGACGCCACCGACGAGCAGCGCGGTGAGCCCGATCAGCGTGAGAAACTGACGAACGCGCTCGAGCGTCTGGGTGATGCGCGGCGAGGGATCACGGCGATCGAGGATGGTGAAGCCGGCTTCGGGAAGGGTCTTTCTCACCTCGCCCGCAGCAGCCGTGAGATTGCTCTCCGACGTCCGCTCGGCATCGGGAAGGCGCACGGCATAGCGCCACTTCGTGAGGCTGCCGATGTCGGCGAGACCACTCGCCAGCAGCGTATTGATCGAAACGAGGACGCGCGGGCCGAAGGAGAGCCGCTCCGCGATCTTGTCCGGCTCGTTGCGGATGACCGCCCTCACCTCTACCTCGATGGTGCCGAGACGGAACCGGTCGCCGCGCTTGAGGCCGAGGTGCTCGAGCAGAATGGGATCGACGGCAGCGCCGCGTCCGGCGAGCGCATCGGTATGCTTGACGTCGTCCTCGAGTACCAGGGCGCCGAGCAGCGGATAGGCGCCATCGACGCCCTTGGCCTCGATGAGAATCTGGTCACTGCCGTCGAGGCGTCGCGCCATGGCGCGCAATGATCCCGTCTCGCTCACCGTACCGAAGCGCGCGATTGCCGCCTGCTCGGCAGGCTCGGCGCGGCGGTTCGGCCGCGTGAAGGCGAGATCGCCGCCGAGCAGCGTCGCCCCCTGGCGCACGAAGCTCGACTGCACCGCATCGGCGAGCGCGCCGACGCCGGCAATGACCGCGACACCAAGCGCAATACAGCCGACGAAGACGTAAAAGCCCGCGAGCCCACCGCGCAATTCGCGCAGCGCGAGGCCGAGGAGGGTGAATTGCGGACGCGGCGTGCCGTAACCGGTCCCCGTGGCGACAGTGTCGGCGCTCATGCGGGCACGGCTCCGTCGGCGGTTTCGACAATGCGGCCGTCGGCCATGCGGATCACGCGGTGGCAGCGTTCGGCAAGGCGCTCGTCGTGCGTGACGAGGACCAGCGTCGCGCCGCGACGCGCCTGCAGGGAAAAGAGGAGATCGACGATCTGCCGGCCCGTCTTGCCATCGAGATTGCCCGTCGGC
>CAUJKI010000348.1 GCA_963205015.1 Pseudomonadota bacterium | reverse complement strand
GAGGAGCGAGAAGTAGTCGGGCCCGCTCGGGATGATCTCGCCGATCACCTCACCGTACTCGAAACGCAGCTCCGCCTCGTGCTTCCTGGCGATCGCCTGCATCTTTGCGTTCTCGGCGAGGCAGCTCATGAACAGCAGCCGGACGCCACGGTTGCGCGCCGAGCGGATGACGCGGCCCATGAGTGCCGAGCCGATGCCCTGGTCCTGGTAGGCGCGCTCGACGGAGAAAGCGGCCTCCGCCTCCACGCCCCAGTTGTCGGCGAGCTTCCGCAGCTCGGCGGCGGCGCGGATTTCGCCATCGACGAAGTAGCCGAAGACGATCGAGCCCATGTCGCTCATACGCGCGGCATAGTCCTCGATGAAGCTGTCGGAAACGCCGTGGGCGAACCGCAGCCGCCGGCTGTCCTTGTCGAGCCGGAGCAGGTGGTCGCGAAAGAGCTCGCCCTCGGTGGGCCAGAGCTTGCGCACGGTCGCTGCCGAGATCGGGTGAGCCTCGGATAGTGGGGCCTCTGGCGTGTCGTCAGGGTCCGTGACCGCGCGGGAGGTGGTGTTGCTCATGATGCACCCCTTGAGTGGCTGCGTGCGAGACACCGCTCTTGGTGGCGGCGGTCTCACACAGGGCTATATCGGGTCGCCTATTGCATTGCACAATACTGGACCCGGATGACATTGCTGTTAAGTGAGATTTTCTATTCTTTCTGATATCTTATCTTATTGTTGCGATGCCATATTATTGGGCAATGCGGCGGCAATGGGCCGCCCATGCGGGCGCGTCGCCGCAGCAGCCGGACGGCACCAGAGGGCGGCTACAGGAAGCTGTAGGGATCGATATCGACGGTGAGGCGGAGATCGCCCTTGATCTCGGGGATTTCGGCCAGCCAGGCGCGGAGGTAGGCCTGGACGTCCAGTTCACGCGGGGCCTTGAGCAGCAGCCGCCAGCGATAGCGCCCGCGGATCACCGAGATCGGCGCCTCGGCAGGCCCGAGCACCTCGATGCGCGGCGCGGCCGGCGCGCGCCGCGCGATGTCGCGGGCGACGGTTTCGGCGGTCTCCTTGTGGCGCGCCGAGACGATGAGCGAGGCGAGCCGGCCGTAGGGCGGCAGCATGGCGAGCTGGCGCGTGCGAATCTCGCGCTCGATGAAGGCTTCGCGGTCGCCGCGCACGATCGCGTCCATGACCGGGTGCTCGGGCATGTGCGTCTGGATGTAGCCGGCGCCCTTGGCGAAGGCGCGTCCGGCGCGGCCAGTGACCTGATGAAGAAGCTGGAACGTGCGCTCGGCGGCGCGCGGATCGGCGCCTTGGGCAAGGCCGAGGTCGCCGTCGATCACGCCGACGGTCGCGAGGTCGGGGAAGTGGTGGCCCTTGGCCACGATCTGCGTCCCGATGATGATGTCGACCTCGCCGCCCTCGATGCGGTGGATGATGTCACGCATCTCGGTGAGCGATGGGATCAAATCCGAGGAGAGGAGCGCAATGCGCGCCTCGGGAAAGCGCTCGCGTACTTCCTCGTCGATGCGCTCGACGCCAGGGCCGCAGGCGACGAGGCTGTCGGCTTCTCCGCACTTCGGGCACTTCGAGGGAAGCGGCATCGAGAAGCCGCAGTGGTGGCAGTTCAGCCGGTGGCGGAAGCGGTGCTCGACGAGCCACGCGGTGCACTGCGGGCATTCGATGCGATGGCCGCAGGCGCGGCAGAGCGTGAGCGGCGCATAGCCGCGTCGGTTCAGAAACAGCAGTGTCTGCTGGCGTTTGGCGAGCGTTTCCGTCATCGCCTCGACAAGCACGGGCGATAGCCAACGACCCTTCTCGGGCGGCGCGGAACGCAGGTCGATCGGCGTGATCTCCGGGAGATCGACGCCTGTATAGCGCCCGGGCAGCACGAGATGGCGATAGCGGCCCGTGCGCGCGTTCACGTGACTTTCGATGGAAGGGGTCGCCGACGCGAGCACCACGGCCGCGCCGCCGAGATGCGCGCGCACCACGCTCATGTCCCGCCCCTGGTAGTGGACGCGGTCCTCCTGCTTGAAGCCCGGATCGTGCTCCTCGTCGATGACGATCAGGCCGAGATCCGCATAGGGCAGGAAGAGTGCCGAGCGCGCGCCGACGACGACGCGTGCTTCGCCCGTCGCCGCCGCACGCCAAACGCGCCCGCGCTCGGGACCGGAGAGGGCCGAATGCCATTCCGCCGGCGCGCAACCGAAGCGCGCCTTGAAGCGGTCCATGAACTGGCTCGTCAGCGCGATCTCGGGCAACATGATCAGCGCCTGCCGCCCTTGCTCGAGCGCGCGCGCGACGGCCTCGAAATAGACCTCGGTCTTGCCCGAGCCGGTTACGCCATCGAGCAGCGATACGGAGAACGTGCCAGCCACGACGGCGGCGGCCAGGGTCTCGACCGCCTCCTGCTGGGCTTCGGTGAACGTGACGGTCGCGTGCCCCGGATCAGGCCGCGGAAAGCGCCGCTCGGGGATCACCACCTCGACGAGGCAGCCCGCTTCGATGAGGCCGTCGACGACGCCCGTGCTGCAGGCGGCCTCCGACGCGAGCGCGCTCCGGGCGCGGACCAGGCCATCGGCTGCGATGTCGAGCGCGCGCCTGCGGGCAGGCGTCATACGGGGGGGCTCGGCGGCCCCTTCGACGCGGGCGACACCAAGGCGCGGCTTGGCCGGCTCGAAGGCCGCCTGCGCACTCATCATCATGCGTACGACCATGCCGAGGGGCGCCAGCGTGTAGCGCGCGACCCACTCGGCAAAGCGCAGCGAGATTGCCGGCAGTCCGGGCACGTCCATGCGCTCGATGATGGCCTTGAGCTTCTTCTCGTCGACCGGCTTGCCCTGGTCCCCGACGGGCTGGTCCCAGACGAGGCCGATGCGGGTCTGCGGCCCGAAGGGGACGACCACGAAATCGCCGGGCTCGACCTCGACTCCCGCCGGAAGCGCGTAGTCATAGGTCTGGTCGAGGGCAACGGGCAGCAGCACCGGCACGCGCGGGCGCGCGACGGCGGGCGGTCCAAGCATCGTTGCCAGCAAGTCTTCCAAAGTCACCCTACTCGGACTAGAACGCGAATCAGCCCGCCAGCTTAGCCGCTCAGGAACGGCGATCCGAGGGCAGTCCCGGCAAGTCCCCCAAGAGGCGCACGCCAGCAGGAGCACCCATGAAATTCTTTGTCGATACGGCGGATGTCGCCGAGATCCGTGAGCTGGCCGCATTGGGCCTGCTCGACGGCGTCACCACGAATCCCTCTCTGGTGGCGAAAACAGGGCGCGATTTCAAGACCATCATCGAGGAGATCTGCGACGTCGTGGATGGGCCGGTCTCGGCCGAGGTCACCGCGCTCGATGCCGAGGGCATGATCCGCGAGGGCGAGATCCTGGCCGACATCGCCGACAACGTAGTGGTGAAGGTGCCGCTCACCTGGGACGGGCTCAAGGCGTGCCGCGCGCTGACCGAGGACGACATCATGGTCAACGTGACGCTGTGCTTCTCGGCGAACCAGGCGCTGCTCGCGGCCAAGGCCGGGGCCACCTACATCTCGCCCTTCGTCGGCCGCTTGGATGACCTCTCGGAGGACGGGATGCAGCTCATCGAGCAGATCTGCGCCATCTACTCCCACTACGACTTCGACACGCAGGTGCTCGTCGCCAGCGTGCGTCACCCCATCCACGTCGTTCAG
>CAUJKI010000347.1 GCA_963205015.1 Pseudomonadota bacterium | reverse complement strand
TTCGGCAGATCGGCATGTGCCGGGGCCGGGAAGCAGCCGTGATCGAATAGGCTGTTGATCTGGCGTGTCCTGTTGCGTAGCTTGGCGCACTTTTCCGCGCTCGTCGCGCCTTCCACCTTGCCATCGTCAGGAGCCCCATGCGCCCGTCCAAGCGAAAGTCCGATGAATTGAGGCGCGTCTCGATCGAGCGCGCGGTGTCGGTCCACGCGGAAGGCTCGTGCCTGATCAAGTTCGGCAACACCCAGGTGCTGTGCATGGCGAGCCTCGAGGAGCGCGTGCCGCCGTGGCTCAAGGGCCAGGGGCGTGGCTGGGTGACGGCCGAGTACGGTATGCTGCCGCGCGCGACGCGCGAGCGCACGCGCCGCGAGGTGACGACCGGCCATCCCTCCGGCCGCACGCAGGAGATCCAGCGACTGATCGGGCGTTCGCTGCGCGCCGTCATCGATCTCCCCAAGCTCGGCGAGAAGCAGATCTCCGTCGACTGCGACGTCATCCAGGCTGATGGCGGCACGCGGACGGCGGCGATCACCGGCGCGTGGGTCGCGCTCCATGACTGCATTGCCTGGATGCGCGCACGCGACATGGTCAAGGATGGCGTGCTGCGCGATCAGGTGGCCGCGGTCTCGGCGGGGCTCTATGCCGGCGAGGCGATCCTCGATCTCGACTATGCAGAGGATTCCGAGGCGGATGCGGATGCTAATTTCGTCATGACAGGCAGTGGCGGGATCGTTGAGGTGCAGGGCACGGCGGAGACGACCCCCTTCAACCAGGAAGCGTTCGATCAGCTCATGGTGCTCGCGCGCAAGGGAATCGGTGAGCTCATCTCGCTGCAGAAACTGACGGTCGCCTGAAGGGCCGCATCGGAATCTAGAACAAGAATCGGAGGAAAGTGCATGCTCGCCATCATCGTCCACTTCGAATCCAAGCCGGACCAGATCGAAGCCTTCAAGAAGGAAATCATCGCTCACGCGACGCGATGCCTCGAGCGCGAGCCTGGATGTCTGCAATTCGATGTCGTGCAGGACCCGAAGAATCCGGCCCACTTCGCCGTCTACGAGATCTACAAGGATCAGGCAGCGATCGACGCACACCGCTCGAGCCCACACATGGCCGAAACAGGGAAGGTGCTGCCCGACCTGACGGCAAAGCGCGAATTGCACCTCCTCGATCTCGTGGCCGGCGGCAAGCCGAAGCGTTGAGCGCCGACGCAGCTACCAGCGGAACTCGAAGGGCGTCACCAGGATCGGGCTCGTGCCGTCGCGCGCGGCCGGCTGGCGCGTGTAGGCGACTTCCGCAAGAACGCCGCGGACGGCTGCAGCCGTATTCGTGCGGAAGGCGACCTGCTGGCTCTCGAAGCGCAGGCGGCCATCGACCCAGACGCGGACGATGCCGTCATTGTGGCCCGGCGTGTTGAGGATGACCTCCTGATCGACCGGGACCCAGCGGCCGCGAGGCAATTCTGCAGCCTCCCGCTCATTGCTGAAGGCCCGCGATGTGGCGACACCCGGCAACTGGGTGTGCAGGTCGAGTTCGCCCTTCTCGTTCCAGGCGACGCGAACCGAGAAAGCCTCGGGCGCAGTACGGTCGCTACCCATGGGCCCGCCGAGGAGGCCGGGCAGGCGCCCGCCGGCGGCAAAGTCGAACTGGCCGTCGAGTTTGAAGGCATACGACGCGCAGGCGGCCGCGACGGGACCGGCGGACTGAGGTGCCCACTCGAAGCCCGCACCCGTTGATTGCGACGGCGCAGCGGCCGGGCGGGCGCTCCTGCCCGCAAGATCGACGGCAAGCGCGTTGCCGGCGCCGTGATCGGCCTTTACCACCGTTACGCGCTCCATGAGGCCCCAGTCGGTAGCGCCGAGACGGGCCTGCAGGTCCGAGGTCGTCAGAAGTGCCCCGTCGTCGCGCTGGAGCGACCACTGCACGGCATTGGTATAGCGCGCCCGGCAGGTTTCGATCTCGTCGCGGATGAGCATCGAGCGGCCTACGGTGAGGACCGAGGCAATCGCGATAAGCGCCACCGCGCCATTGAGCAGGAGTGCCGTGGTACTCGGCAGTCGCATCGTCATTTCTCCAGTTCCGGCCTCGGAACGCCCCGTGCGCACCCCGCGAGGGCACATGTGGCGCCGGTGGGAGGCCGCCCCCGAACCGTTGCCGAAGCGTCCCACAAAGAGGTCAAGAACCGATGCCGCGATTGACGCCATTTTTAAGCAAATGCCGGGGCGGCTGGTGGTGATTGCGCAACCATCGGTTGGCGGCGAACTGCGACATGCGCCGTACGCATCTCTGCCTCGGCGCTTGCGGGCAGGCATTGAGCCTATATTTACCGTGAGGGCCGGTTTTCGCCGGGCGCCGCCAGCGTGTATTCTTGGATGCTGGAACGTGACGGCGGCAGGCGGGAGTTAACCCTGGAGATGGATGCGGTGCTGGAGGTCGTGGTCAACGGCGAGCGGGCGAGGACGCGGGCCCGGACGCTGGCCGAGCTTCTTATCGAGCTCGGCTATGGCGACGCCAAGGTCGCGACTGCCCGCAATGGTGATTTCGTCCCCCTTCGCAAGCGGGATACGGTTGAGCTTTCCGGCGGAGATACGATTGAGATCGTGTCGCCGAGACAGGGCGGATGATGACGGACACGATGATCAATACGAAGCCAGGTGCCGTGCGGCCGGCCGCCGCTCGTGATGGGCTGGCCGTTTACGGTACCGAGCTCGCGTCGCGCCTCTTCCTTGGCACGGCCCAATACCCCTCTCCGCAGATGCTTGAGCACGCCGTCAAGGCTGCGGGGGCCGGCGTCGTGACCGTCTCGGTTCGGCGTGAAGGCGCGCGCGACAAGGGCGGTCAGCGCTTCTGGGATCTGATCGCCGGCCTCGGTGTGCGCGTGCTGCCGAACACCGCCGGCTGCCGCACCGTGCGCGAGGCCATTGCCACAGCCGAGATGGCGCGCGAGCTGTTCGACACCGACTGGGTCAAGCTCGAGGTCATTGCGAACGACGACACCCTGCAGCCGGACCTCTTCGGCCTCGTCGAGGCGGCGGGCATCCTCGTGCGCGAAGGCTTCAAGGTTTTCCCCTACACGACGGAGGATCTCGGTGCAGCCGAGCGGCTGCTTGCCGCTGGGTGCGAGCTGCTCATGCCGTGGGGCGCCCCGATTGGGACTGGGCGCGGCCTCGCCAATCCCTATGCGCTGCGCACGCTTCGCAACTATTTCCCAGGCGTGCCGCTTGTCGTCGACGCCGGCATGGGCGCGCCGAGCCACGCCGCACAGGCCATGGAAATGGGCTTTGATGCGGTGCTGCTCAACACGGCTGTAGCCAAGGCTGGCGACCCGGTGGCCATGGCCGAGGCCTTCGGCGCCGCAATACGCGCCGGCCGCACGGCTTTTCTCGCCGGCATCATGGAAGTGCGCGACATGGCTGCGCCGTCGACGCCCGTGGCGGGAACGCCGTTCTTCGATCTCAAGTGAGCGAGCGCAAATGCCTGCACTGCTGGACGTCTTCTACCCGATCGTGCCGGATACGGCATGGGCGCGCCGGCTCGTGCCGCTCGGCGTCAAAACGCTGCAGCTACGCTATAAGGGCGAGGATCCTCGCGCGATCCGCCGCGAGATCGCCGAAAGCCTCGAGCTTTGCATTGCCCATGGCTGCCAGCTCATCGTGAACGATCACTGGCAGGCCGCGATCGATGTCGGCGCGGACTTCGTTCACCTCGGTCAGGAAGATCTCGCCGCCGCCGATGTGGCGACGATCAAGGCAGCCGGCGTCAAGCTCGGCATCTCGACGCACGATGAGGCCGAGCTCGCGATCGCGCTCGCGGTTGAGCCGGACTACGTGGCTCTTGGGCCGGTCTGGGAGACCAAGCTCAAAGTCATGAAGTGGGCGCCCCAGGGCCTCGACCGCGTGCGCGCGTGGAAGCAGAAAATCGGCGATCTGCCTTTGTGTGCGATCGGCGGCATTACGCCCGAGCGGGCGCCGCACGTGCTAGCTGCCGGTGCGGACAGTGTTGCGATCATTACGGATTTCTTTACCCATCCCGAACCGGAAGCCCGTGTGCGTCAATGGCTTAGCTGGGCGGAAAGGGTGCGCGGCGCTTGAGCCGTCGAACGATTTTCGGTCATCGCCGTTATTCGAGGAGACGCGCTTTGGCAGCGCATATGGCTTGTTTGTGACAAGCCGAGCGCCGAAATTGGCCAGGCGTCTCGAGTAAGGGCCTCCATGGCGTACCGATTGAAGTTGAAGGAGCCGCTGGCCAAGGGCGTGCGCCGCATTGCGGGCGAGCAGCTCGGGAACGCCGCCGCGCGGCTTCAGGGCGACGCCGATCTCGAGACGGGCGTGCATGAGGCGCGAAAGAGCCTTAAGCGCACACGGGCGCTTCTGCGGCTGATCCGCCCCGGTCTCGGCGACGCCGGCTTCCGCAAGGCCAACGCCCGGCTCCGTGACATTGCCCGCGGTCTCTCGGCAGCCCGCGACCGTGATGTCGTGCGCGCGCATCTGAACGGTCTGCTGAAGGCAAAGCCTGCTCTTGCCAAGGCTGCGCGCCATCTGCTTGCTGTTCTCGATGCCGCGCACACGACCACCAACGGATCGGGCGCGCCGACGCGGAACGTGGCGCAGGCCCTGCGCGAGATCGACGCCATGCGGCGCGAGATAGGCGCGATCGTCCTTAATCCCGCGACTTTCGAGACCATCGTCGCGGGCCTTACCAAGAGCCATCGCGCCGGGCGCAAGGCGCTCGCGCGAGCGCTCGAGAGCCCGGGCGAGGAAGAAGCACTCCATGAGCTGCGCAAGGCGGCCCAGGCATACTGGCGGCAGATGATCCTCGTGCAGCAGGCTTGGCCGGAGGCATTTCTCGCCCGCGCTGCGGCAGCCAAGCTCGTAGCCGATCTGCTCGGCCAGGATCATGACATCGCGCTCCTCGAAGGCGTTCTTGCTGGTCCCGAGGCGCAGGCGCTCACGGCCACCGAGCATCGCGCTCTCGCGCGCTACTGCGCGGTCCGCCATGGCGAGCTCAGGAGCGAAGCACTGCCCAAGGCGCAGCTTCTATTTATCGAGCAGTCCGGACAACTTGGCGTCCGCATCAGCGAGCTTTGGAATGCCGCGCGCCGGGCCGCCCGATCCGAGACACGCGGCCGCACGAGGGATGAAGGCGCCGCGGCCCGCCGGTCCTCCTGAGCGTGTACGGGGTGATGAGAATATAGCTGTGGGCACGCATGGCCGACATGATGCCCCGCTGAGAGACAGTCGCCGCGAAATCCCCTACATTGCGCGTGTTCGCGGGTCCGGCTATTCAGACCCGCGCCGAGGGCTGATGGTTCATCCCGCATAGCCTGCCGTTTCGGCCGCATGGCCGCGATCGATCGCGATCGAGGTCCATGGGCGCCACATGATCCCGCCACCCGCTCTCTCCTGGGGCACTCCGAGACGTGACTTCCCAAGCCGCTCAAACTGTGCCGGTCGACCGGCGCCGCGTTCTGATCGCCATAGCGGGTCTCGGCACCACGCAGATCATCGGCTGGGGCACGACGTTCTCGAGCCTCACCATCTTCGGTACCAGGATCGGCGGCGATCTCGTTCTTTCCCGTGAAGCCGTGTTCTCCGGCATTACGATCATGCTGCTGGCGAGCGCGCTGGTCGCGACACGGGTCGGGCGGTTTGCGGACCAGAAGGGCGCGCGGCCGGTGATGATCACGGGCTCGCTCCTGGCGGCGATGGCGATGATCGCGCTGGCCTTCACGCATGGCATTGTGACGTATCTCATTGCCTGGGTTCTCGTTGGCCTCGCCATGCCGATGATGATGGCCAATACCGCGCTCGTCGGTCTCGTGCAGATCGTCGGTAGCAACGCACGCCAGGCGATTACCGGGCTCATGCTGCTGAGCGGACTGACGGGCACGGTCTTCCTGCCGCTGAATGCGCTGCTCATCGAGAGCATCGGCTGGCGCAATGCCTATCTGGCCTTCGCGCTGCTGCATCTTCTCGTTTGCCTGCCGATCCATGCGCTGATCCTGACGCGGCACGCCCCCGAGGCTGCATCCGCCAAACGCTCCGCGCCCGATCGGGCCCTCGATGGCCTTCTCCCGCCGGACAAGCGCTTCAAGGCCTTTGTCATGCTGACCATCTGGTCCTGCTCGGAGGGGCTCGTCGTCTGGGGTCTCTACATGCAGATCATCGACGTGCTCCAGGGCATGGGCCTCAGTGCCGTTGCCGCAGTCGGCGTCTGGGCGGCGGTCGGGCCTGCACAGGCTTCGGCTCGTTTGGGAGAGCTCATTTTGGGCGGTCGATATTCGATCCTGACGACGGCGCTGCTTTCGGCGGGACTGAGCTGTGGCAGCTTCCTTCTTATTCTTCCGTTCGGTGGCTCGATCGGGACTGCGGCGGCATTCGCGATCTGTCTCGGCCTTGGGCATGGTTTCTATGCGATCGCGCGCAATACGCTGCCGCTGACGCTCTTCGGCGTCCGCGAGTATGGCACCTACCTCGGCCGCATGATGCTGCCGCAGAGTATCGTCAACGCCATTTCGCCGATCGTTTTCGCCACCATGATCTCTCGGTTCGATCCGGCGAGTGCGTTGTGGCTGGCGAGCGCGTCGGCGCTCGCGGGGTTCGTGTCCGTGGTGATGCTGGTGCGCACCTGCCGGTCGTAGACGCGGGCCATCCCTTAAGGCTTTCGGGCCGCCACGCTTGATTTGTGTGGCAAGTCGCGGCCTGAATGACGATGTGCATCGCACGCCGAGCAGACGAGGTAGCAGAATGGCAGATCGAAAGGGCGGCGGCGGATCGGCCGCCATTGTCACCGGCGCAGGTTCCGGCATCGGCCGGGCGACTGGCGCGTTGCTGCTTTCACGCGGCTGGCAGGTTGCCTTCGTCGATCGTGACGCCAAGGGTCTGGAAGAGATCGCGGCCCAGAATGCTGGAAATGCGCGCGTACTCGTGCGCACGCTCGATGTGACGGACGAGCCCGCGGTCGTCGCGCTCGTGGCCGATATCGCGGCCGCCTTCGGCCGGCTCGACGGCGTTGTCAATTCGGCGGGCATTGCTGCGGACAAGCACGTCTTCGACACCTCGGCCGAGCTCTTCCGGCGCGTGCTCGACGTCATTGTCGTCGGCACGTTCCTGGTTGGCCGTGAGGCAGCACGACACATGGCGAAGTCAGGTGGCGGCGCGATCGTCAACGTGGCGTCGGTCTCGGGACTCAGGGGCTCCAAGGGGCGCTCGGCCTACGGCGCCTCGAAAGGCGCGGTGATCAATCTGACGCAGGTGATGGCCAACGACCTCGCGCCGCACGGCATCCGCGTCAATGCGGTCGCGCCCGGCCCCGTCGAGACGCCCATGGTCAAGAGCCTGCATACTGCGGCCGATCGCGCGCTCTATGCCCGCCATACGCCCATGCGGCGCTATGCCGATCCGAATGAGATCGCGAGCGTCATCCATTTTCTGCTCGACGAGAGCCAGTCGAGTTTTGTCACAGGTGAGATCGTCGCGGTCGACGGCGGTTACCGAGGCGCCGGGATCATCGTCGATCCAGCCTGACTTTTGAGGACGAATGCCCCGCTACCGAATCACCATCGAGTACGACGGCACGCCCTTCGTCGGCTGGCAGATCCAGGCCGACGGCCCGTCCGTGCAGGGACGTATCGCCGAGGCGATACGCCGTCTCGGCGGCGAGAGCGTGGAGGTGCGCGGTGCCGGACGGACGGACGCGGGCGTGCACGCGCTCGGCCAGGTCGCTCATTTCGATCTCGCCAGGGACTGGCCGCCCGACACGGTGCGCGATGCGGTGAATTTCCACTTGAAGCCTGACCCGATCACGATCCTCGATTGTGTCGAGATCGGTGCGGGCTTCGACGCGCGCTTTTCGGCTATCGCGCGGCACTATCTCTACCGCATTCTCCCGCGCCGGGCGCCGCCCGCGCTCGATCGGAACCGCGTGTGGTGGGTGCCGCGCCCGCTCGATGCCGCCGCGATGGCAGCGGCGGCGCCGGCGTTGCTCGGCCGGCACGACTTCACGACATTTCGGGCCGCGAGCTGTCAGGCGCGCTCGCCGGTCAAGACGCTCGATCGTCTGGATGTCTCGGTCGCCGGCGATGAGATCCGCGTCCAGGCCTCGGCACGATCATTCCTGCACCATCAGGTGCGCTCGATCGTCGGCAGCCTGAAGCACGTCGGTGAAGGAAAGTGGCCGGTCGGCGAGATGGCGGCAGCGCTTGAAACGAAGGACCGCAGCCGCTGCGGGGCGCTGGCGCCCTCGTCGGGGCTCTACCTTGTGCGCGTCGACTATCCGCCGGGGCCGTTTCCGCCCCGCGAGCGCGATTGATCTCCGCTACGATTTAAGCATCCGGTCGATCATCTCGCGCGCCGTGCCGAGGTAGTGCGCGGGATCGACCACGCGGGCGAGCGCCGATCCATTGAGATGCTGGGTCACATCGGCACGCTTCTCCAGTTGGGCGAGAAGCGTCGTGCCGTTGCTCAAGGCTTCGCGGCAGCAGTCATAGACGATGTCATGGGCAGCGCCACGCCCCGTGTAGGGTGCGAGCGCCATCATCGCCGC
The DNA here is from genome assembly GCA_963205015.1 of Pseudomonadota bacterium. Classification (GTDB taxonomy): domain Bacteria; phylum Pseudomonadota; class Alphaproteobacteria; order Rhizobiales; family Hyphomicrobiaceae. The sequence continues at coordinate 8,528 of CAUJKI010000347.1, read as the reverse complement.
CTCGGCAACGATCAGGCCGCCGGTGATGTCGAGGTTGCGCCGCATCCGATCGCCATCGACGATCAGGCCTTCGAGCATGAAGCGCGCCTGATGGAGCGCGCCCGCGGTCGAGATGAATGCGCGCGGCAGGGCGATCCATTCGAGATGCCACGGGCCCGTCGCGCGCTCGTGGTCGGCGGCCATGGCGTCGAGCAGCAGGCTCGCGTCCGAACGCACCGACTTGGCAATGGCGAGGATCATTTCGCAGGATATGGGGTTGCGCTTCTGCGGCATGGTCGAGGAGCCGCCGCGCCCTTTGACGAACGGCTCGAAGGCCTCGGCCACTTCCGTCTGCATCATCAGCATGACGTCGGTCGCAATCTTGGCGAGGCCGCCAGCAAGGATCGCGAGGGTGCTGCCGACTTCAGCGATCGTGTCGCGCGCGGCGTGCCACGTGATATCAGGTTGGGCAAGCCCAAGTTCCTCGGCAAGAGCCGCCTGCACTTTCAGACCATCTGCACCGAGCGAAGCAAGCGTCCCTGCTGCGCCGGAGAACTGAATGACCAGCAGGCGCTTGCGCAGCTCAGTGAGCCGCGTCTTGTCGCGGCGCACGCTCGAGAGCCAGACGGCGGCTTTGTAGCCGAACGTGAGGGGGAGCGCGTGCTGCATGTGTGTGCGCCCGGCCATGACCGTATCGCGGTGTTTCGCAGCGAGGCTTTCCAGCGCCCGCGCGACGGCGTGAAGCTCGTCGTCGATGATATCAAGCGCGGCGCGGAGCTGGAGCACGGTGGCACTGTCCATGATGTCCTGGGTGGTTGCGCCCCAATGCACGTAGCGGCCGGCCTCGCCGCACTGCTTTGCCATCTGATGGACAATACCGATGATCGGATAGCCGACGACGTCAGTCTCCTCTTTCAGCTTGGCAAGGTCGAAGGTACGCGCATCCGACTTCGCCGCGATCTCCTTCGCCGCATCCGCCGGGATCACGCCGACGCGCGCTTCCGCCTTTGCGAGCGCCACCTCCACCTCGACGTAGCGTGCGACCAGAGCCTCGTCGCTCCATACCGCGCGCATGGCCGGCGTGCCGAAGAAGTCGCGGTAGATGGCGGAATCGAAGACGGTCGAGGGCATGGGCGTGCGGCGTCCTTACTTCGGCTCGTAAATGAGGAGGGTTCTGTGCTGCGGCCTAGGTCTTCGCCTTGCCGCTGAGCGAGCGGTAGACTTGCACGACCTGGCTGTCGTCCTGGCTGCCAAGTCCCATGCCGGCCGCGGCAAGATATTGCTGATGGGCCGCGGCGGCGATTGGCAGGCCTATGCGCAGCGCGCGACCGGAATCCAGCACGAGACCCAGATCCTTGACGAAAATCTCGATCGCGCTCGTGACGACGTTGTCGTAGTCGACCATGCGCGGCCCCCGCGCCTTCAGCATCCAGCTTCCGGCCGCCGACCCCGTCAGCAGCTCCAGCGCAACCCTTGTGTCGACGCCCGCGCGCTCGGCGAAAGCGATGGCCTCTGCCGCAACCGCAAGATTAGCGCCAGCCATGAGCTGATTGACGATCTTCATGGCAGAGCCCTGTCCCGGCTTCGACCCGAGATAGAACAGGTTCGATCCCATGGCTTCGAGCAGCGGGCGCGACGCATCGAAGGTGGCCTGGGGCGCGGCAGCCATGATGGTGAGCGTGCCGCCCTTGGCACCCGTCACGCCGCCCGATACCGGCGCGTCGACGAACTTGCGCCCACCTGCGACGACGCGCTCGGCAATGGCCTCTACCCGCCCCGGCGCGCAGGTCGCCATCAGAATGACCGTGCCGCCCGCGGGCAGTGCTTCCAGCGCGCCGCCGTCGAAGAGAATTTTCTCGGCCTGATCGGCATTGACGACCATCAGCACCAGCGCTTCCGCACCCTTTGCGGCGTCCGCCGCACTTGTCGCAGCGTGCCCGCCGTTCTTTACCAGCCGGTCAAGCGCCTCTCGCCGAAGGTCGTACCCGACGACGCGCCACTGCTTGGAGACGAGGGTGTCTGCCATCTCCGCGCCCATGGCGCCGAGGCCGACGAATGCGATGGTACCAGGCATGTTTCCTCCGGATGATGAACCGGTCTCGTGTCGGCCGGCGTGCTCGCTAGCGTTCTACTGCGCGAAGGCCGGAGGTCAAAGCCTTGCGTTTGCACGTGCTGCATTGTGCGGATGCACAGTATGCGAACGGCCCTTGCGCTCGGCGAAACGGCGGTCCAACATGAGATCGCCGCGCAGCCTCAACTCAGGCGCGGGGCGCGGCACACGTCCTTGCGCCTGAGCGACAAGGAGGAACCCATGGGGCTTGAACCCAACGGCAGTGCAACGCGCAGCGCCCGCGCCATCGCGATCCTTGGTCCCTATCTCTCCGGCAAGACGACCCTCCTCGAGGCCATCCTCACCCGCACGAACGCCGTGACGCGCCAGGGCAAGATCGCGGATAAGAACACGGTCGGTGACGCCGCACCCGAAGCCCGCGATCACGGAATGAGCGTCGAGGTCAATATCGCGGACGTGGAGTTTCTCGGTGACCGCTTCACGTTCATCGATTGCCCCGGCTCCATCGAGTTCCAGTCCGAGGCGAGCGCTGCGCTCGCCGCTTGCGACGCCGCCGTGGTCGTCTGCGAGCCCGATCCCAAGCGCGTGCCCGCGCTGCAGCTCATTCTCAAGCAACTCGAGGATCGGGACATCCCGCATTTCCTGTTCCTGAACAAGATCGACAGCTTTGAAACGCCGGTGCGCGAGATCCTGCCGATGCTGCAGCCCGCGAGCGCCAAGCCACTCGTGCTGCGCCAGATTCCCGTCTGGGAGAATGGTATCGCGACGGGTTTCGTCGATCTCGCGCTGGAGCGCGCCTTCGTTTACCGCGAGCACGCCGCTTCGGAGGTCATTCCGGTGCCCGAGGCGCTCGAGCCGCGCAAGCAGGAGGCGCGCTTCCACATGCTCGAGCAGCTCGCCGACTACGACGACGAGCTCATGGAGCAGCTTCTGGGCGACCTGCCCCCGCCGCGCGACAGGGTTTTCGAGGACCTTGCCAAGGAAATGCGCGAGGGACTGATCTGTCCGGTTCTGCTCGGCTCGGCCGAGAACGGCAATGGTATCGTGCGGCTTCTGAAGGCGCTGCGTCACGAGGCGCCGTTCGTCTCGCACACCGCGGCGCGGGTCGGACTTGCCGATGCGAAGTCCGCGGTGCAGATCCTCAAGACCATCTACACGGCGCACGGTGGCAAGCTGTCGATCGCGCGGGTTCTCGCGGGCGACCTCGCCGATGGCGCGACGCTCTACGGTCCGCGGGGTGACGACCGTGTGGCCGGCATGTTCTCGATGCTCGGCCAGGAGACGCGCAAGCTCGCAAGCGCCAAGCGCGGCGATACCGTAGCCCTCGGTCGGCTCGAAAGTGCGCGCACAGGCGACACGCTGTCCGCCGAGAAGAGCGGCGTCGCTCAGATCAAGCTTCCGGAGCAGGCGGCCCCCGTCTATGGGGTTGCGATCGAGCTCAAGGACCGCAAGGACGAAGTCAAGCTCAGTGCCGCGCTCGCCAAGCTCATGGAGGAAGATCCCTCGATCCGGCTCGATCACTCGGCCGAGACGCACCAGATGGTCCTCTGGGGCCAGGGCGAGATGCATATCCGGGTGGCAATGGAGCGCCTGGGGCGAAAGTACGGCATCGAGGCCAACACGCGGCGGCGCCAGATTCCTTACAAGGAGACGATCAAAGGCAGTGTTTCCATCCGCGGCCGCCATAAGAAGCAGTCGGGCGGTCACGGCCAATTCGGCGACGTGGTCGTCGAGATCAAGCCGCGGTCGCGTGGTGAAGGCTTCCTGTTCGACGACACGATCACCGGCGGCGTCGTGCCGAAGCAGTTCATCCCGTCAGTCGAGATCGGTGTCCGGGACTATCTCCAGCACGGACCGCTCGGCTTTCCCGTGGTCGATGTCGCCGTAACGCTGACGGATGGCTCCTATCACAGCGTGGACAGCTCCGACATGGCGTTTCGCCAGGCCGGACGGCTCGCGATGTCGGAAGGCATGCCGAAGTGTGGTCCGGTGCTGCTCGAGCCTGTGATGTCGGTCGAGATCGTGGTGCCCTCGGAGGCGACGTCGCGCATCAACGCGATGATCTCGCAGAGACGCGGCCAGATCCTCGGTTTCGACGCGCGGCCCGATTGGCCGGGCTGGGATGTCGTGCAGGCGCGCGTGCCGGAGACGGAGATCCAGGACCTGATCGTGGAGCTGCGCTCGGCGACGGCCGGCGTCGGCAGCTTCGCGGCAAAGTTCGATCACCTCGCCGAGCTGACTGGTCGCCTCGCCGATCAGGTGCTGGCGGCACAGAAGGATGCTGCGGCTTAGCTTCTCCTTCTCCCCGTCCTTACGGGGAGAAGGTCGGGATGAGGGGCGGCACATTTGCTGACGTCGGCATGTGCCGCCGCCCCTCACCCTGACCCTCTCCCCGCACGCGGGGAGAGGGATGATACTACCGCATCAGAAACAGCGGACACTCGAGCGCGGCGACGAGGTCGCGCAGGTCGCCGTGTGCCGGCACGAGAATGCCGCCGAAATGTCCGATCAGGAAGCCGGCTTCGAGCCGCCGGATGATCTCCGCGAGGGCAGCCGGGGCGCCATGGTCGATCTGATAGGCGAGCAGATTGACCTTGGCGTGATCGCCGAGCGCGAGGCGCACCTGCTCGTCGAGCCACTGGCCGCCGCTCGGGCTGTCCGAAAGCAGCATGATCATGACCTCGCCGCCGGCGACGGCAGCCATGCGCTCGGCCGCTCGCAGCATGGGCTGGAGATGGTCCGGGCTCTCGACGACCGCAATCACGGGGCCGCGCGTGCGGCGCGCCTTGGGGCCGACCAGCATCAAGCCCGTGTAGCCACCGACATTGGCGAAGAGCTCGCAGAGCCGCGCGCCTTGCCCCGGCGCGAGGACATCGGCGAGGGCGACGACATTCCATGGTCCGTCCTCGGCGCAAGCCTTCGCGAGCGCCTGCATAGGGTCGTCGCGGACGATGCGCGCGCTCCTCAGCGGTACATTGGCGGCGCGTGCCAGCGCCTCGACGCGACGGCGCAGAGACCGCGCCGCAAGCTGCAGGTCCCGTTCAATGCCCTCGCGCGATAGCGTCCGGCGCACGCCCGTGAGCGAGATCTCGCGCGCGAAGGGATAGCTCGCCATGTCGTAGAGCTGGAGATCCTCGACGAAGAGGCTCTCGATCTCGGAATGAAACGCCTGGGCGATGCGAACTGCCGCCTCCATGGCGACATCGCTCGGATGGCCCGATGTGATGTGCAGCACGACACGCCCGCGCTGCTCGCCCGCCTCGGCGACATGCATGATCATGACGCGGCCTTCCCGTTGTCGCCGGCGGCGGCACTGTCGCCCTCGGAGCGGCGCGCAAAGGCGCGGCCACGCTCGGCGAAGGATCTGAGCGTCTCTTCGACGCGCCGGTTGATGCTGCCGGCCTCGAATTGTCCATCATCGCCGCGGGTCCCCGCCTTGACGCCGGTCAAGATCTCGATGCCCTGATCGATCGTCTCCACGGCATGGACAGTGAACTTGCCGGCCTTCACCGCCTCGACCACATCCTCGCGCAGCATGAGATGCTGTACGTTGGCGCGCGGAACGAGCACGCCCTGCTCGCCGTTAAGCCCCCGCGCCTTGCAGACATCGAAGAAGCCTTCGATCTTCTCGTTGACGCCGCCGATGGCCTGCACCTCGCCCCACTGGTTGACCGAGCCGGTCACGGCATAGGACTGTTTGATCGGCACTTCCGAGAGCGCCGAGAGGAGCGCATAGAGCTCGGTCGAGGAAGCGCTGTCACCGTCGACGCCGCCATAGGACTGCTCGAAGACCAGGGTCGCCGCAAGCGCCAGGGGAACGTCGAGGGCATAGCGCCCCGCGAGATAGCCCCAGAGGATCATCACACCTTTGGTGTGCAGTGCGCCGCCGAGCTTGGCTTCGCGCTCGATGTCGGTCACGCGGCCCGATCCCATGCGTACGCGGGCCGTGATCCGGCTCGGGCGCCCGAAGGAGAAATCCCCAAGCTGGAGCACGGCGAGGCCATTGATCTGCCCCACCTTGGTACCGGTCGTATCGACGAGCACGATCTGGCGCTCGATGGTCTCCTGCGAGCGATCGCGCAGGCGATCGGAGCGCTGGATGTTCTCGTCGATGGCCTGTGCGACATCGGCGCGCGTAGTCGTGGAGCGGCCCGCCTGGGCGGCCCAGTAGTCGGCCTCGCGCACAAGGTCGGCGATACGTCCGATCTCGATCGAGAGCTTCTCGCGATCCGAGGCAAGGCGCGCACCCTCCTCGATCATGCGGGCGACGGCCGGCGCATCGAGCGGTTTGAGCTTATGCTCCATGACGATCGAGGCGATGAGGCGCGCGTAGGCCTGGTCGTTCTCGGTGGAACGCGCGATCGAGTCATCGAAGTCCGCCTGGACCTTGAAGAAGCGCGAGAAGTCCGGATCGGCCGCTGCGAGCAGGTAGTAGAGCTCGCGATCGCCGAGCAGGACGACTTTGGTCTCGAAGGGAATAGGCTCGGGATCGAGCGACTGGGTCGACATCAGACCCGCCATCTCGGAGGGCTGCTCGATGCGAATCTCGCGCGATTTGATCGCCCGCTTCAGCGCCTCCCAGGCATAGGGCGACATCAGGAGCTTACGGGCGTCGATCATCAGATATCCGCCGTTCGCCTTGTGCAGCGAGCCCGGCTTGATGAGCAAGAAGTCGGTCACGAGCGCGCCCATCTGCGCTATGTGCTCAACGCGACCGATGAGATTGCCGTAGGTCGGATTCAGCTCCTCGACGAGCGGCGCGATCGGTGGTTCGTCGCCGTTGTGCGAGACCATCGGATTGACCATGTAGCGGCGGAAGCGGGCGTCGCGTGCGGTGTCGGCCGGCTGCTTGACGATCTCGTTCTCGTCCCCCGGGGACATGAGGAAGAGGCCGACGTTGCGGATGAGATCGCGCCCGACGGCATCGAGATAGGCGAGCACGTCGGGCTGGTCGGCGAAGGCTGCGGCGAGGTCGTCGAGTGCTTCGTGCACAGCGAGCGCGGCGATCTCCTCGTTGAGCTCGCTCAGCTTCGCGCGGCGCTGCTTGTCGGTTTTGGGGAGCCGCTCGATGATCTCGGCCAGCTCCTTCTGCAGGGCTTCAATACGCTGCTCGATCTGCTTGCGCATGGCCTCGGGCAGCGTATTGAAGACCTCGGGTTTCACGATCTTGCCTTCGTGCATCGGCGCCATGGCGAAGCCCGTCGGCGTGCGTAGGATCGTGATGTTCTGGCTGTTGGCCTTGGTGTTGAGGCCCTCGAAGGCCTGCTCCTGGCCGGAGCGGAACTCCTCGTCGATGGCGCGCCGGCGCGCCTGATAATCCTCGCCCTCGAACATCGCCGGCAGCGTGTTTCTGAGCTCGTCGATCGCGCCGATCATACCCTTGACGAGACTGCGCGCGCGACCCGGCGGAAGTTTCAGCGCGCGGGGGCGGTTCGGTGTCTCGAAATTATTGACGTAGACCCAGTCGGGCGGTGTCGGCAGATCCTTGAGCTTGCGCTCGAGGTGCTGGCGTACGGCCGTGGTCTTGCCGGAGGCTGCCGGGCCCAGCACGAAGATATTGAAGTCGTGGCTCGCCATGTTGGCGCCGAACTGGATGGCTTTCAGCGCGCGGTCCTGGCCGATGAGGCCGCGTGCGGGCTCGAGCTCGGATGTCGTCTTGAAGCCGAGGGCCGTTGGATCGACCGTGCGCCTGAGCTCGGTGATCGGCAGGGGCGTGTGCGCTGTCGCGGGTGCCGTCAGTCCGGCGCCGTTCGGGGCCGCCGGTTTGGTTGGGTCAGCGGACGTATTCGCATCCTGATTGGTGGGCTTGGACGGTTGTGATTTCCAGAAGGCCATGCAACTTCACTCCACGTCCACTCTGCATCCGCCCGCCGCCCAAGCTCCGACGCGCCCCGGAGAAGAACGCACCGGCGCCACGCGGTCAACCCGTCGCCTGAGGCGGTTCCGTATGCCTGCTAGGCGCCGGGTGACGCAGCCTCGGCCTCGGCGCCCGCGCCCCGCTCTGTGCGGCTCTCGAGATAGGCCTCGCTGCGCATTTCGATCAGGCGGCTCACGGTGCGCTCGAACAGCACGGCGGCATCGCCCGTCGGGTAGAGGTCCTGCGGCTCCGCTTCCGCCGAGGCGATGAGCCCGATACGGGCATCATACAGCGTGTCGATGAGATTGATGAACCGGCGCGCCTCGTTGCGCTTTTCGGGCGGCAGCTTCGGAATGCCCTCGATGATCACCGTATGGAAGGCATGGGCAATGTGCAGGAAATCCAGCGTGCCGAGGGGCTTCATGCACAGATCGTCGAAGCGGAAAACGGCGACGCCGCGCGCGGTTTCCGGAACAGTGAGGGCGCGTCCCTTTACATCGAGCGTCATCGGCTCGCCTTTCCACACGCCGGTGAGGCGCGTGAAGGCGGCGCGCAGCGAACGGTGTGCATCGGCATCGGCCGGCGTGAAGTAGAGCGGCTGGCCGACGAGCTTGTCGAGCC